>JAGXLJ010000182.1 GCA_018334775.1 Halodesulfurarchaeum sp. | reverse complement strand
TCGGACTGCGGTGATCATCACGCCGGCCGGGGGGGTGCCGGTGCTGTTATGGGGTCGAAACAACTCAAATCCGTTATCGCCGTCGACGACCCTCCGACCGGTCTCGAATCCCTCCGCGCCGAATACGAGGAGCGCTTTGGCGAAGGAGACACGGACGAGTGGCACCGAACCAGCGAAACGGTCGAATCCATCGATTTTGCCGACGAAGTCGGCGCGCTCTCGACCCGCGGCTGGCAAGAAAGCACTTTCGACGGCGCGGACGACATCGGCATCGAGGCAGTCAGAGCAACAGACCACGAACGTGAGCGCGAGGGGGACCCCATTCCAGGCGGGTTCAATGTCGAAATCGACGACGAAGAAAGCACCCCCCGCGGTGGCACCCAAATGACCCTCGGCGCAGGGCTGGGCATTGACGACTTCGAGGACGTGGCGACACTGGGACTGGCTTGTGACCGCCTCGGGATCGACATCATCGGTGTCGGAAACGCAATCGCCTGGGCGATCAGAGCCGGGGAGCACGGTGTCATCGACTTCTCGGGAGACTTTGGTGACCTCGATGCAGCACTCGAACTCGCCGAGGACATCGCCAGGCGGCGAACAGATTTGGGCGACGCCTTGGCGGATGGGATCGATACCGCGGCGGCCCACTACGGAGGCACCGACCTGATTCCCACCGTCAAGGGAATGGAACTGCCCTCGTATGATCCACGGCGCGCCCCGAGCATGGCCCTCGCGTACGCGACAAGCGATAGAGGGGCCTGTCATCGCCGGGCTCGACCCATCGAAACGGCGATTTTCGATCCTGCGATGGACGAACCCGAGCGTCGCGCCCGTGAAGTCATCGCAGAGCAGGACTTCAGATCACTCCTGTGGAGTCTCATTGCCGACGATTTCACGGAGACGTTGTTCACCACGGACTTCGGTTCGGAGTGGCTCAAGGCAGTGGGGCTTTCCCTCACCCCCGATGAACTCCGTCGGACAGGAACTCGCATCTGGACCATGACACGGCTGTTCAACGTCCGAGAAGGGTTCGATCGCGAGGATGACGCCCTCCCACCCGTTCTCGAAGAACCGATCGCGGATGGCCCTGGAGCGGGTGAAGCTGTCTCGCGCGAAGAATTCGAAGCGATGCGAAATGAGTACTACGAGGAGCGCGGTTGGGACGAGTGTGGCGTCCCAACCGCCGGACAACTCCAAGACCTGGGCCTTCGAGACATCGAGTTGCCGACGGAGTGTGAGTGAGTTGCAATTTTAGTTTACTTAATGAATATCTGATTGTATAAATTCGGTTTCGTCGATAACAACCTCGAATTGCCTGCAAGCGGCGGGGTAAAACGAGTCAACCGTCAGATGCTTCGGGCGGATTTCCAAAACCTTTATTCTTGCATCATCGGCCTATTCAGATAGGGAATCACATGACAGACGAAGACACAGCCGACGACCTCGACCCGATCATCGATGACATTCAGCAGGCAATCATCGATCTCGAAGAGGACAAAACGGGCGAACTTACGCAGGAAGCCTTAGATAAGGACCTCAATCCGCTCGTGATCCTGCAGGAGGGGCTGACTGAGGGGGTTCGGACCGTCGGGGACAAGTTTGGTCGAGGGGAAGTCTTCCTACCCGAACTTGCCATGTCCGCGGATTGTATGCGGTCGGGCGTAGAACTCGTCGAGCCGCTACTGGACGAGATGGACCTCGCAGACGAGGACACGGCAGGGAAGGTCATCATGGGAACCGTCGACGAGGACATCCACAATATTGGGAAGAACATTTTGATCACGATGCTGAAGGCCAATGGGTTCGACGTAGTGGACCTTGGCGTCGAAATCCCGAACGAGGACTTCGTCCAAGCCGTGAAGGACGAAGAGCCGGACATTCTCGGGATGTCCGCTCTCATGACGATGACGATGGACCACCAGGAAGAGGTCATCGAGTTGCTCGAAGAGGAAGGTGTCCGCGACGATATCAAGGTCATGGTCGGCGGCGCACCCACATCCGAAGAATGGCGTGACGAAATCGGGGCCGACGGCTACGCCGATAATGCTGATGCGGCAGTCGAAGAGGCGACCGACCTGCTCGCCGAGTAACGCAAGTCTTCGCTGGACCGGTAGGTTTATAAACATGTATTAGTGGCAAAACTGCTCGAATGCGCCGGTGTCGGGCGACCGCCGATCGATAATGACGAAAAAAGAATAAATAAATTCATAAACCCCGAGTCGTATCGCTAGTGCGTATCGGACCCATTACAAACGGATGGGTGACGATAACACACATGAGTACAGAAAACAAAGGCGCAATCGGCACGTTCCTCGACGAGATAGACTGGGTGGTGTATGGTATTGGCCTGGGGGTATCAATCCTCGCGATTCTCGCGTTGATCCTCTCCCCTGAAGCTGCAAGAGAATTCATTAACGGCGCATTTAGCTGGATGACCAGCCAGCTTGGGTGGGCCTACCTGATGTCGGGCTTCTTCCTGGTTATTTTCGGACTTTTCCTGGTGTTGAGTCCGTGGGGTAACATCCGAATCGGGAAGCCCGATGACGACCCCGAATACACCTTCAAATCCTACTTCGCGATGCTGTATTCGGCCGGTATCGCAGCCGGGATCGTGTTCTGGGGGCCCGCGGAAGCGATCTCCCACTTCACGCTCTATTCCCCACCGAATAACAGCCCGATGGGTGGTGCTGAAGCAGGCTCTGCATCAGCAGCCGTAGACGCGATCACGTACACGTTCTTCCACTGGGGAATTTCCGCGTGGTCGTTCTACGTACTGTTGGCACTCCCCATCGCCTTTTTCGCCTACCGATACGGTGCACCCCTGCGCGTTTCGACGGTGCTCGCACCGTTCCTCGGCACTGACAACCTCGAAGGGCCGCTCCCGAAACTCGTCGACATCCTTGCGGTGTTCGCAACCATCGGTGGCATTGCGACCACGCTCGGATTCGTCGGCGGCCAGTTCCTGGGTGGCCTCAACTACATCTTTGGT
The DNA here is from genome assembly GCA_018334775.1 of Halodesulfurarchaeum sp. Classification (GTDB taxonomy): domain Archaea; phylum Halobacteriota; class Halobacteria; order Halobacteriales; family Halobacteriaceae; genus Halodesulfurarchaeum. The sequence continues at coordinate 892 of JAGXLJ010000182.1, read as the reverse complement.
ATCGCAACGACTGACCTGCTGACAATACTGATGATTACGGGCTTGACCGTGGCCTTCACCATCTCCGTCGCGCTCGGGGTGGAGAAGGGTATTAAGCGGGTCTCGAACTTCAACATGGTCGTATTCTTCATCCTGATGGCCGTCGCGTTCATCTTCGGGCCCACGGCCTACATCCTCAATATTGGCGTCGAGTCCATCGGGGCCTACATCGGGAACTTCGTTGAAATCAGCATGTACACGAATTCCGCCGGCTTCGAGCCGGCCGGATTCGTGGGTGCCTGGACCGTCTTCTTCTGGGCCTGGTGGTTCGCGTGGGCGCCGTTCGTCGGCCTGTTCATCGCCCGCATTTCCAAGGGCCGGACGGTCCGACAGATGGTCGGAACCGGCGTACTCGCCTCGACTGGCGTGACGATCCCGTGGTTCGCTGCCCTCGGTGGCTCATCCATCTGGATGGAGATGAACGACGTCGCGCCGATCGTCGAAACCTACAACGACCTCGGATACGACGCACTCGGATTCCCACTGTTCGAAGCGATGCTGCCGGGAGTGTTGGGCTTGATCGCCATGCTCACGTTCCTGTTGCTCGTGACGACGTTCTTCGTCACGTCCGCTGACTCTTCGACGCTCGCGTTGGGAATGCTGACCACTGGCGGGAAGCGACACCCCTCGACGATTAACCGCGTCATCTGGGGTTTCACCATGGGCGCGCTCGCGTCCCTCCTGTTGGTGTTCGGTGGGGCCAATGCGTTGCAGACCGCCTCCGTCCTCACCGGTGGTCCATTCGCGCTCGTCATCCTGGTTGCCGTCTGGGCAACGATCCGAACCTTCCGCCACGTTAGTCCGCTGTTCCTCACTGAGAAGGAAGTGGACGCACGTGCATCAAAGATCGATC
>JAGXLJ010000181.1 GCA_018334775.1 Halodesulfurarchaeum sp. | reverse complement strand
GCATACGATCCCGAACCCTACCTCAAGCAGTTTGAGGAAGCCGAAAGTATGCTCATCAACTCGGGTGACGACCAAGAAGATGTTGACCCGTTGGATGAGTCGCCGCTGCTCGACTACGGCCGAAAGTACCACACGGAGTGGCTCCGGGGCGTCGTCGATGTCGCGGAGATTCGTGACCGCAACTTCTACTTCGCGGTCGCAGTCGCTAAAGACGAGGAGGCTGACGATGGCCTCAAGGCCCAGATTCAGTCGTTGATGCCTAGCGGGAACGACGTCGAGGTCGATGACGAAGCCAAGTATATCGAGGAAGTGAAAGCCCGCACCCAGCGTGTGGCGTCAAAGCTCCCCCAGACGCAGGTGGAAGCCGAGATTCTGGACACTCGCCCGGCTGTCCTTGAGGTCCTCTACGAAGTCTATCACGGAGAGAAGCCACCTATCTCGTTCGAGCAAGGTAGCTTCTCACTCCCGGCCGATAAGGCACAGGAGGTCGCCAACGCAGCCTACACTCCCGAAGAAGCGGCACAGGCCGAGGCGAATGAGGATGGTGACTACGAGTTCGATCGCGCTTCCGACGAACATCCCGAAATCGAACCCGAACCAGATTCCGAATTTGATTCCGACCCGCTGGCGGCGGTTGGTGATGGTGGGTACGCACACCCGGACTCCGTTGAGCGCGTCGCAGAATCGCGTATCCTGAGCTGGTACGCTCGTAATATCGGGCCTATTGGACACGGATCACTCCCGGTCGTCCCGCGAGCGGTCTACGCGGGTGTGTTTCTGGGCCTCCTAAGCCTCATACTCAGTGTAGGGGCGCTCGGAACGTTCATCTGGTCGATGAATATCGCCGAACGCGGTACGGACATCTACTGGCTGGCTCGGACCGTGTCGTTCGCGACGGCTGCGGCGAGTCTGCCTGGATTCGTGCTGAGTCTTGTCGTATTGTTCCCTTCGGAGCGAAGAACGAAGGGACTCGCAGTGGCCGGCCTCGCGGCGGCAGGCTATGCACTCACTCTGTTCCTTGGAGCGTATCCCCAAGACTGGGACTCGAATCCCGCCGTGACCACGTTCACGCTTGAGGTGTACGCGGTGGGCATCTTCGCGCTGCTCATCGCTGTCGTCCTCGCGGTACGTTCGCGACAAAAGGTGGACCTCTCGAACCTGGTAGTCGCTTCTGACCCCGACGCGTCTGATGTGGCGACCGACGGTGGGGGCGCAGGCATTCCTTCCATCCCCGTCGATGACACTGACGATGAAGACGCTGGCGTTGACCTCGATGAGTGTCGTGACTCTGGTATCGGTGTTGTCGAGGTCGACACCGACGGCGTCGATATAGAGGGCCCCGATGCTGATACTGGCGCTGACACTACAGACCCCGGGACGACTGAAAATGAATCTGAGGTTACAAAATGAATCCCCTCGAGAAACTCCTCGGAAAGAACGAACCCGAGGAAGACGAGCCTGAACGTATTCCGATCGACGATCTCTCCGGCAAGGAAACCCAGGTCGCACTCGAATACCTGGAACTCCTCGATCGGGAAGCTACCCGGAAGAACATCGAGTGGGCGGCCTACCAGCTCCAGGCCGAAGAAGTCCCGCTCGTCTCCCCTATCGAGTCCCTCGAAGAGCGGGAGACGCTTGACAAGAAGCTGGTCGCGCCGCGAGCAATGGAGCGCCACCCTGAGTTCCAAGTCCGTGAAGAGAAGGTCACGCAAATCATGACTGTCACGGGCTTCCCTCGGAAGGTAAACCTCGGGTGGCTCGTCCCACTTACGATCGCGGACGTGAACCTCCGTCTCTCGCTGCACATCACGCCGCGGGACCCAGCAAAGACACGAAAACAACTCCAACGCCGCTACACGCAGACCACGACAGCACTCACGCTCAAGTCCCGGAAAGGTCGAACAGACACCCATCAGGAGGAACTGGAGCGCGAGGACCTCCTGCGAATTCTCCAAGACGTGATTCGCGGGACGACGAAGGTCTTTGACATCGCCATCTACATAGAACTCGTCGCGGACTCGCACGAGGAACTCGATGTGATGCGCGAGCGAGTTGACACCATTCTCGCAGAACAGGACGTCGAGACGACGGTACTGCACCACCAGCAGATCGAGGGCAATGGGACTATCGTCCCTCTCGCGACGGACACAATCAAGAACGTCCACCCCATCCAGCTCGAGGCGCTCGGGACGCTGTTCAATCTCGTCGAGCCGCCGATCTACGACGAGGACGGCATCATGATGGGCTTCGATGACACGTCGCGCCCGGTCATCCTTGACCGCTATGACCACTCCGGGTTCGGGATGGTGATTTCGGGGAAGACTGGCTCCGGGAAATCCTACGCCAGGAAACTCGAAATCTACCGCCGACTGCTGGCCGACCCCACGGTACAGTGCATTCTGTTCGACCCGGCGGGCGACGACTACCCACAGTTCGCGAAGAAACTGGGTGGCGAGGTCATTCGCTTTGGGGGGTCGCAGAAGGTGAATCCGATGGATATCTCAGCACCCACGGGCGAGATCGGTGCGTCCGAGGACACCTACCCGCTCACGGTGCGTTCCGTGGTAGAGATGCTGAACACCCACTACGAAGACCGTGGCGGGCTCCCTGCTGCGGAAGAGGGTATGCTCATCCAAGCGACGCACTACGCGTATCTCTCGAAAGGCATCATCCTTGGCGAGTACGACACTTATGCGAACGAATCACCCATCATCGACCGCCTCATCGAGGGTGTGAAAATCATCACAGAGGGAGGCTTCATGAAGGCGCTCGACTCGGGCCTCGTCGACGAGGCGATGTTCGAGCACTTCCAGGAGTTGGACGTCCTCGACGAGGAGGGCACCCCCGTCACGGAGACGCACATTTCTGTGCCGATGGCAGTGTTCCAGCCATCGGAGAAACACCAGGAGGTCGCGAAAGCGTTGGAACCGAAGTTCGAGTCGTTCAAGCCGGGTGGGATAAACGCGAACCTGAACGGCCAAACGAACCTCGAACTGAACTCGCGGCTCGTCGTGATGGACATGAGTTCGTTCGCGGACACCGGCGAGATGCCCTTGATTTTGCACGCGATGCTCCAGTGGGCGTACCTCGAGGCCAAGCGGTCGCCGGACCGCTTCGACGTGACCTTCGACGAGGCCCACTACCTCCTGGGGCGTGAGTCGACGCGGGACCTCATCAACCTCTTCATCAGGCACGCACGCCACTACGACGCGGGGCTCACCCTGATGAGTCAGACGGCCCACGAGTTCATGCGTACAGAAGCTCGCCGCGAAATCTATGAGAACTGTGATATCAAGCTCCTGTTCTACGCACAGTCGGTTTCGGATGCGACGAAGGAGTACTTCGATCTTTCACCGGCCGAGGTGAAGTACCTCCAATCGGCCCCGCGTGGACAGAACTCCGGGTACTCCGGGTGTCTGCTGTCGACGACAAAACACGGGCGACGCCGTCTCGAGATCCATTCCGGTGACTTCGAGCACTACATGATCGACGACGATCTCGACCCGTGGGACTACATCGAGGAAGTCGAAGGGACGGTGCGCCCCGATGACACCGATTCCGATGTGGACCTCGATCTCGAGATGTCGGAAATGCCTGCGGTGTCGAACCGGGAACTGGACATGGAACTGTCAAGCGAATTTGCACAAGATCGGACGACGCAAGAGCAGCCCGAGAGCATCACTGACGGTGACATGACGGACCCTGGTGACCGTTAATGGCGATGGCGATCCCGGTCCAACCACTCCTACTGATGGCGTTCGTCCCCCTCCAACTCGGGCTGGGTGGCCTTGCCGATGCCATATCAGAGGCATTTTTCGGGTTCTTTGGAGATTTGGCTGAAAAGATTGCGATCGAAGTGTCGACGGCACTGTCTCTTTCCCTTC
>JAGXLJ010000180.1 GCA_018334775.1 Halodesulfurarchaeum sp. | reverse complement strand
GATGGGTGGGGTAAGTGCGAAAATCGTCCGAACGTCGCCAGTTCCGGTGATGTGGGTTCGGGAGCCGGACTCGAGTGGTGGGTGAGACGCCTCTGCTGGTGGGTGACAAACCACTTGAGAGGGATGCACGTAGGGACATACAGTACACATGTACGAGGATATTCTGCTCCCGTTCGATGGAAGCGATGGGGCTGCAGAGGCATTACATCACGCGGCTGAGATCGCACACTGGGCCGACGCAACGATCCATGTTCTGTTCGTCGCGGATACGAGACGCGATAGTGTCACGATCGTCGAAACCGAGGTTGTTGACGCCCTTGTCCAAGAGGGTGAGGACATCGCTGAGGAAGCAGAAAAGACACTGACCACACTCGGTGTCGACTACGATTCCGACGTCGTCCAGGGACATCCAGCGCCGACGATCGTCGAGTACGCCGAGCAATACGAGTACGACGTGATCGTGATGCCGACCCACGGTCGGGAGGGGGTGTCACGATACCTTCTCGGAAGCGTCACAGGGAAGGTCGTCCGCCTGTCGTCAGTTCCGGTCCTCACAGCGCGGATGCAGCCCGACGAACAACTGGTGTTTCCCTACGAGACTGTCCTCCTACCGACCGACGGGAGTGCCGGTGCGGCCCTTGCTGCCGAGCATGGCCTCTCCCTTGCAGCGGCGCTCGATGCGACTGTTCACGTGCTGTCTGTCGTCGACGAGACGTCGCTAGGTCTGGACGTTCGCTCAACGATTTCGGGACGGGAACGTGAACAGGCTGCGACCGATGCCGTTGACGACCTCGTGTCGGAGGCAGAGACACACGGCGTATCGAATAGTGTCCGGCACGTCGAACACGGGTCCCCGATCGAGGTGATACTCGACACCATCGACTCGAACGATATCCACGCTGTCGTGATGGGAACGACAGGGAGACGCGGGAGTGATCGAATCCTTCTCGGGAGCGTCGCCGAGAAGACCGTCCGCTCTGCACCAGTCCCCGTCATCACGGTTGGACAAGGGGAGTAGCGATTCTGTGAGATGGCTTGTGGGGCCTTGTTGAAATCCTCTGGTGCTGATAGATTCGGCGTTCACTCGGGGAGATAAAAATCCGACTTCGGGTTTTTGACCGGCGAGGCATTTTGGAGTTTGGCAATTTTAGCAGGGCTCCGATCCCGAACGATAACGACATCATAGGCCTCATCTGCAGCAACACTTGACCCTACGCTACTCACCGCTGAAACGAGATGACCGGCATTCTCACTACCGAGGAAGACCATTGAGGCGTCTTCTTCCCGTGCCACTTTCCGTAGACGTTTTGATATAGAGCCAGATGGTGCATAGCGATCTACAACTTTATGTCGGAAATCGGCACTTGGACATAGGTTGACCACTTGCTCGTGTAATGTTGACACAACAGATTCCAAATCAAACTCTTCGTCCTGCCCGATCCAGCCGTGTTCTCTGGCATAGTCCTTGTTTCCCTTTGGGATTACACTTATAGCCAGCACATCTTCGTCAAATACGCTCCCGAACTCAGTTGCCCGGACAAGCGCTGCTTCAGCGAGGTCAGACCCATCGAACGGAACGACCAGTGTCATACCCTAACTTTTCTTACGGTAAAGAAAGGTTCTCGGGTTCTTGTCCAACCCGTGAGAACCGGGGATACGTGTAATTCCAGTTAGATGGCACTGTCTAGTTGAGGGATTGAGAAGTGAGCAGGCCGTAGCGAGAGGTGTTCATGTCACTCGCAGACCTGCTCAGAGAAACCTTAGAAGAGGACAGCCAAGACGTTTGGGAGAACGAGCGCACCCCGACACCCGTCCGGCGGTTTGGGGTGCGTCTCCATACGGCGGGGCTGTCGATCAGGGAGACGGTCGCAATCTTAGAATTGTTGGGTGTCGATCGTTCTCACGGTGCGGTCTGGAATTGGATTCACACGCTGTCTGAGGCACAGAGCGACCCGCCGACGGCGTCGCCGTCGCGGGTCGCGGTCGATGAAAAACAAATTGAGGTTGACGGTGAGAAGAAGTGGCTCTACGCCGCTATCGACATAGAATCACGTCTACTCCTCGAAATCGACGTGTTCAGCCGCCGCGGAACCGACCCCGCGGCGGCGTTTTTGCACCGACTCACTGAGAAACACGATGTCACCGATACAGAGTTTCTCGTTGACGCTGCGGGCTATCTGACTGCCCTTGCACGTCGTGAGTTGAGCGGTCAGCTCGACTATCGAGAGCGAAACCACATCGAAAAGTGGTTTCACACTGTCACCATGAGAATCGACCGCTTTCACTCGTTTTGGCGGGGCAGTCGGGCCAGCGCTGAGCGATGGCTGCGGCGATTCAGATACCACTACAATCACGAACGACCAAATCAAGCGCTCAACGGACGAACGCCAGCCGAGGAGGTTCAGAACTAGACAGTGCCAGTTAGATCAGAATATTTCCCGCTCGATGTTGTGAACGACGCATTTGATGACGAGTTCGCGGAACTGCTTCCACTAGACACGCGACCGTACGAATGCACCGAATTTCTGTTTGATCGCCGCGTTGACTGTCTCGTTTATGCTCCGTTGATGGTAGAGGTCAGTGTCCAGTCGTGCGTTCCACGCCTTGTGGAGTGACGAGAACTCACGATGCTTGATAAGTGGTCGAACGTCGTGATCACAAGCGAGACGCCGGAACTTCTGGTCGTCATACCCCTTGTCTCCGGTTAGTACCGTAATCGATTCGGCGTTGCGCTTCACAACCTGTGGTGCAATCTGTGTATCGTGCTTCCGTGTTGTCGTCACGTGAATATCAAGCGCTGCGTTGGTCGCGGTATCGACCAATAGCGTCGTCTTCAACTGTTGTATCGTAACGTTGGTTCGCTTTGGTGTAATGGGCTGAGGCATGCGCTCGCTCAAATCCGGACGCATCGATGCCAGTTACGCCATCCAGTGGAAGTTCAACGAGTGAGACCCGCAGCAGAACACGCCATACGGCCATCTCCAAGCGGCCGAACGCTTTGCAGAGTGTGGATGGTGCAGGGATTGAATCAAGGTCAAGGGCATCACGAATGCGAGGCATTTCGATGAGTTCGTCAACGAGGTCCCGGTATGTGGTCGTCTTCTTCATTTTGAGACAGAGCAAGACAACGTGCTGAAGGCGGGTGTATCGTCGTTTGGAATATTTCGACGAGTAGCGGGCAATCACCTGTTGCGCCAACTCGAATGTTCGTTCGACAAACCGAAGCAGGTCGGATTTCGGAAGATCGTCGATCAATCAGCATTCAGTAAGTGAACCTGTTACCCTCTAAGGATTTCAACAAGGACGCTTGATCAGGTCTTCGTCGAATCTGGGGCCTGCCCCGGGAAACAACGCGTTCGTGACGGCTGTGAGAACCTCCTGTGGCCCGTCTCGTCCCTGCCCTCGCCCTCCTGTCTCGCTTTGCGCCGACGCCTCAATGTCGATCTGGCCGTAGTCCTCCAGTTCAACCAGCAGCGACCCGACAGTAACTCGACTAGATCTCCCCGAATCCTCGTCCGCCGATATCCTCTGGCGCATCTCTACCCTCTCTTCGTCCGGATTTCGATAAATAGTTGCCAGGGGTTTCTCTCTCTGATAACGCCGCAAGGGCTCGTCAGGCTCTGTCGGCCCCATAGACCGGGGGGGTTGGTGCGGTCTCGACCGACGAGCAGTGTAATGAGGCCGAGATGTCGAGGGCCGGTAGCGCCCCCGAATGATCTGCCAAAGCCTCCCTCTCGGCCGCCGTCGGGACGATCCCACCGAGAGCGAGCGACTAATACTCATTCTATCCACCAAGGCCGGGAGCCGAACGACAATTGATGGCTCGGAAATAACCGAAATATCGTGGCTCCGTTAAAATCCCGATTCGCGGGCAAAAGGATAAACAGTTCCTCCTCGT
>JAGXLJ010000005.1 GCA_018334775.1 Halodesulfurarchaeum sp. | reverse complement strand
CAGGCTGTGCTGGGCCCAGCGCTGACACAAATAGGACGACGACAGGAACGACAAGCGGGAGTGATGCCCTGTCTGGGACACTCAGTGTCGCCACCTACGAACCCTTCATCGACGCTCCGAGCGTGAGCCCGGGTAACTGGATCAAAGAGCACTTCGAATCAGCCTATCCCGATGCGACAATCGAATGGCTCACACCGGATTCGGAACTCAATCACTTCGTCCAGCAAAAACAATCGGGGGTGGGCGTGTCCGCAGATGTCTACGTCGGCGTCAACGCCGACGATCTGGTCCGGGTCGACGAACAGTTGGGCGACACGGCGCTCTTTGACCCGATTGCGAGTGGGCAACTCTCGAACGGCGATTCGGTCATCGAGGACTTGCGTTTTGATCCGGGCGGGCGGGCGATCCCCTTCGACACGGGATTCATCAGTCTGGTCTACGATGCAGGAGCAATCGAAACCCCGGAAACCTTCGCGGATTTAACCCGGCCCGAATTCGAGGACACGTTGCTCCTCCAAAACGCCCAGACGAGCGATCCCGGTCGGGCGTTCCTCCTTTGGACGATCGCGAACCAGGGCGAAGCCGAATATCTGGACTATTGGCAGTCCCTCGTTGACAATGGAGCGCAAATCCTTGGGGACTGGAACGCGGCGTATACGGCCTACTCGAACGAGGAACGGCCGGCAGTCGTCTCCTACTCGACCGACCAGGTCTATGCCCATCGGAATGACCAGGATATGGAACGCCATCAGATCGGCTTCCTGAACGACCAGGGCTACGCCGTGCCTGAGGGAATGGCCCGCTTTGCCGACGCGGAGAATCCGGAATTGGCCACCGCCTTCATCGACTTCATGCTCTCGGCGGCGGTTCAGTCCGAGATCCCAGTTCGGAACGTCGCGTTCCCGGCGACGACAACCGCCGATCCGCCGGCAGACTTCCAGGAATACGCATATCGACCGCCGGAAACGGTAACCCACACCTACGACGACCTCGTCGGGTCGCTGGATAGTTGGGTCGAAACCTGGGCCCAACAGATCGCAAGTGGGTAAGACAGGTGGCCAAATCAGGGATGTCCCGAGCGGTCGACCGACTGCCGACGTGGTCAGGCGAGTACCTGTTGCCAGCAGCGGTAGTCTCGAGCGCGGCCATTCTTCTGGTAATGTTTTACTACCCCATCGGGACCGTGTTCGCCCAAGCATTGGGTGGAACGGTCGAGGGGACGGGGCCGATTGTTGCGGTACTCGGTTCGGAGTTCTACCTTGGAGCGGCAAGTGACATCTTTGCTCGTCCCGGGGCCGTTCCAGGCGGTATTCTCGACTGGGTGCGGGCCGGCTTTCCATCGATCGAGTTCGGGCTCATCGGATTTACCGTCTACCAGGCCCTGCTCTCGACTGTTGCGAGTCTCGCCCTCGGCCTTCCAGGTGCGTATCTTCTCTCCCAATACTCGTTTCCGGGCCGGGACACGCTCCGCTCGCTCACGATGCTTCCCTTCGTCCTGCCCTCTATTATGGTGGCGATCGGCTTCGTTGCCATGTTCGGGGACCAGGGAGTGTTGAACGACGCCCTCGGACTCCTGGGCCTTGGCTCGGTTTCGCCGATGTACACTCTGGAAATCATCGTCCTGGCCCACGCGTTTTACAACGCACCACTCGTCACGCGCATCGTCACTGCGGCGTGGGAGGGCATTGACCGTCGGATGCTCGAAACCGCTCGTGGGCTGGGGGCCGGGCCGATCCGCTCGTTTCTCGACGTCACCCTCCCCCAACTCCTTCCGGCAATCCTGACCGGAGCCCTGCTCACGTTTCTCTTCACGTTCATGTCTTTCCCCATCGTGCTGGCTCTCGGGGGGTTGCAACTGGCCACCGTGGAAGTCTGGCTGTACGCCCACGTCCAGCAACTCGAACTGGCACAGGCCGCTGGCCTGGCCGTCGTCGAGACGGTGATTACACTCTCGTTGACCTACGCCTACCTCCGATACGAGAGCGGCCAGGGCGGTCTCTCCGGGCTTGGTCGCGGGCCGGACCGAAAACCGCTTTTCGGCTCGCTTCGGGACCCCAAACGGATCGGATTACTGGCCTACGGTATGATCGTGGTGGTGGTCTTCCTTGGCCCGCTTTTGAGCATGATCATCGAGAGTGTGACCGGGCCGTCAGGGCTCACGATTGAGCACTACAGCTTCCTCCTCGAACGGCAACTCACCGGCGCCCCGTTCCAGGTCAAGCCCCTGCCAGCGATCGTCAACTCCCTGTTCTTTGGCGCTGCGACCTTGCTGGTTGCCGTGCCCATGGGAGTGACAGTGGCCGTCATCGAATCGAAGCGGTTCGTCGGCAGTCGGGTGTTAGATGCAGTGCTCATGGCCCCGCTTGCGGTCAGTGGGATCGTTCTCGGACTGGGATTACTCCAGGGGGTCGTGTTCGGAACGGAACTGCTGGGGCATCGGATTGCCGTGACCGGACCAGTCGCAATTGTGGCGGCACACGCGGTGGCCGCCTACCCGTTCGTCGCTCGAACCGTGTCCCCACTGCTCCAGCGAGTCGATCAGCGACTCCTCGAATCCGCCCGCGTGCTGGGAGCTACTCGAGCGCGCGTGCGGATGGACATCGAAGTCCCGCTAATTGTCCCCGGAATCGTCGCCGGGGCGGCACTGACCTTCGCAATCAGCATCGGGGAATTCGATTCGACGGTCATCTTGGCTGAAGGCAGTGCGAGTTACACGATGCCCGTCGCTGTCGAGCGGTACTTGGGAAACCGAACCCTCGGTCCGGCCACGGCTATGGGAACCGTTCTGCTCGCCGTGACCGCAGGGAGTTTCGTCGTTATCGACCGCGTCGGGGGCTGGTGGGAGCCATGACGGCCCTCGAACTGCGAAACGTCTCGAAGACCTTTGCTGGCGAACAGGCACTCGATTCGGTGTCACTCGCCGTCGAAGACGGGGAGTTTTTCACCCTGGTCGGCCCCTCCGGCTGTGGGAAAACGACGACACTCCGGCTTATTGCCGGGCTCACAGAACCCAGTGCTGGCACCGTCAGGATCGGTGGCAAACCGATGGCCGGAGTTCCGCCAGAGGACCGAAACGTCGGAATCGTGTTCCAGAACTATGCCCTGTTCCCACACATGACCGTCGCGGAGAACGTCGCGTATGGGCTGAAGTTTCACGATCCACCTCGTGGCGTCTCGACTGTCGACCGGGTCCAGGAACTCCTCGAACTCGTCGATCTGGCAGCCATGGGCGATCGAGAGCCAGAAACTCTTTCAGGGGGGCAACAACAGCGGGTGGCGCTGGCTCGCGCCCTGGCACCAGGCCCTGAACTCCTACTTTTGGACGAGCCGATGAGCGCACTCGACGCGCGTCTCAGAGACCGACTGCGGCGAACTGTTCGTGAAATTCAGTCTGAGTTGGGCATCACGACGATATACGTAACTCACGATCAATCCGAGGCGCTTGCGGTGAGCGAGCGAATCGCCGTCATGAACGCCGGTCGGGTCGAACAAGTTGGCAACCCCGAGGCCGTGTATCGGGAGCCAGCAAACCGGTTTGTCGCCTCATTCGTCGGTGACAATAACCTCTTCGAGGTGCAATCGGTGACGCGGAGCGTGGCAACTGTCGAAGGTGGTGCAGAGATCGCGGTCGGGGAGGAGGTGGACCCGGGAGATATCCTTGCTGTCAGACCCGAAGCGATGCATCTGGGATCGGACGACACCGTCCTGGAGCCTCGGCTGGAGAGCGTGGAGTTTCAGGGAACCGGCTACACCCTTCACTGCCGCCTGGGAACCCGGGACTTGCTCGTGAAAACTGCTGGACCCCCGACAGAACCGATGCAAGTTGGATTTTCAACCGGGGCGGTGCAGGTGCTGCGAGAGGTCGAACCGGAGCGATAAGGACCGACGCCTCCTCAGGGAACAACACCAACGGTAAGAAGCGTGCCGTAGGTTCGGTAGCGTTCGACCATCGCCGCTCGGGTGTCAAACGATTCGGTCGGGAACTCCTCGGCCGGCGGGATCTCGACCTCTCGGTCCGGGATATTGTCCTGGGCGGCAACGTGTAAACCCGCCCGTTCGAAGGCCTGGCGGTATTCATCGCGGCTCAAACGGGACATCGGAACCTCGATGAACGCTTCCCATTCGTGGGAGTGAACGTTCTCCTCGTAAAAGTCGACGGCGCAGTAAAAGGTCCCTCTTGGTCGGAGGACGCGCTTGAGTTCCGTGAGGACCGAATCGATGTCGGCGTAATAGATCGCTTCCATCGAGAAGGCGTGGTCGAGGGAGTTCGATTCGAAGGGGAGTGATTCGAAGTCACCCCTGAGAAACGCGATCGAACTGTCCTCCGTGTATCCCGCTGCATTGGTCACCATTTCGACGGAGGCGTCAATCCCGTACCCGCGGCCGATCGAACGCTCTCGGAGCGCCCGGAGGGCGTACCCGCTCCCGGTTCCCAGATCCAACACGGCATCGCCGTCCTCGACGGGCATCCGCGAGAGCGCTTCCTTGGCGGTGTGCCAATGACGTTCCTCCATCCCCCTGTCACGGCCGTCCGCAGCCCACGCGTCGAATTTTTCCCGTACACTCATATCGAACCACCGCCAGTCATGCCACAAACCAATCGGGCCAGCAAGAAAACCGCTCCGCCCGATTTATCGATCAGCGTCCTCCGGGTCCTCTCCGCCATCCGAATCCAACGGGAAAGCCAGGTCGGAGTCCTCCGACCCGCCATCGGCCGGAACGGGTCCGGAGCGAGTCGAGTCGCGTGCGGGCGTTCGAGACCGTGATTGCCATCCCTGTTCGGTTCTTGTACCCGAACGGTTCGATTTGGGAGTTGTAATTCCATCCAGGAGCGCTGCAAAAACTACGACGATAGCACTACCATAACCGAGGAAGAGTGTCGTTCCCAGCAGCCCGTCGAAGGACACTGAGGCGGGTTGCAGCCCGCCCGTGAGAAATGATAAGACGACAGTTCCGCCCGCTAGCAGTCCCCCGCCAACGGCGAGTCGTTTTGCCCGGCGGTTGCCGGTGGTCGTCCATGTCGCTCCGATGAAGACGATTGGCGGGACTAGGGCCCCAATCCCGACGGCGATGGATTGGGCCGATTTAAGTGGCGTGCCGACACGCACCAAGATTTCAGTCAGGAATCCAGCTCCAGCCACAGCGAGTACGGTTGTGCCCGCGAGGAGCAAAGCGACTGCGCTCCCCGTTCGAAACAGTCGCCTCGTTCCGGTCGATTCCCGGGTCGGCATTCGTAGGTGTCAGTAGCCGGAGGGGGGCCAAATAACCCCGTGTCAGCGTCAGACAGGTGTCTGACGCACTTTTAATTGGGTTTGGGTCAGATGGAGCAGTATGGCATCGGCGGTCAAGTTGTCCGTCCGAACCGGGATCGTCGGGTCCTGGGCCGTCCTCTTCGGCGGCACACTTGTTTTGGGCTTAAATTGGGTTCTGGGCCTTATAAGTGCCAATGGAAGCAATTCCGTCCCGCTGGCCGCTGCCGGATTCCCCATCGTGGCGCTCGCGGAAACGGCACTGATCAACGTCTACAACGGAAGTGCATTCACCGTCTTGATCGGGGTATTGCTCGTTACCGCCGGATGGTATCAGTTGCTTCGATTGTCAGCCACTGACCCGGTCTGAGTTGGTATAAGTAAACCCCTGACAGAGGCTAGTGCTTACAAGGCATCGACGGGTCTCATCGGTATGGACTACGCGCTCGAAATCGAAGGGGCACCACAAACTGTGCCAGCGGGGACGTCGATCCTGCTGGAACACCCCAGTATCGGCGGATCCGATCCCATCGACACGGGGTTTCTCTCGGCGGGTTCGGAGCCGGCACTTGTGGTTTCCACCCGTACCACAGCCCGCGAAGTCGCCGAGAAACTCGACCATTATGGTGTCGATCCCAGGCAAATACACATCCTTGATGCGGTGAGCATCGATCGGGGGTATTCACGACGGGATAAGCCGCGTGTTGAGTTCGTTCCTTCTCCTGACGATGTCGACGGAATCGTAAAAGAAGTCCAACTGTTTTTCGAGCGCGACGACGGTGGGAGCCGGCTCAGTTTTGATTCGGTCTCGGAGCTTGCCTATTACGCGGGCGAATCAGCCGCCGTCGATGGGCTCGATCGACTCACGGAACTGCTTCGACAGCATGGAGCTATCGGGTTGTTTCACGTCTCCCCGGAAGTCCACGACTCGGCCATTCAGGAGGAATTCGAAGCAGCCTGTGACGGTTTAATTTCTCTCGACGAGTCCGGGTCCATCTCGGCGGATTTTGACTTCTGAAAACGGCCGGTCTGGTTATAAGCAAAACGAATACTCCGATTACGACCGATCGGGGCTGTCCGCACCGTCCCGCCACGTTTCCGGAACTTCGATCACGTATTTGCCGTCCTCCCGAAGGGCGACGATATGTTCCTCGCGATCGTACAGTTCCATCAAATTGAGTTCGTACTGGCCCGGTTCGACGATACGAATGCTTTCGAACTGATCGTTGAGTTCAGAGCGAAGAGTTTCGAGGTCGGTATTTGCCGCTTTATTCGGTTCTTCAGCCACCCGACCATCCTCTCGTGGGGGCTTTCTTGAGTCCGGGCTCGAACTAGCGGAACCAGTTTGGGTGTCAGTTTTCGATTTTCCCGGCTGGCGTTCTGAGTCAGTGGGACGTGTTCCAGTTGTCGACCCTCCCGAGTGAAGTTCGGAAACATCCGCGACCTCACCCCTAGCAGACGCCTGGGCCCTGTCTTCGAGCGACTCCGTGTCTGTGGACCCAGTTTCGATAGTCTGTTTTTCTGAGGAATCAGTTTCGGCCGACTGTTCGGACCGTTCCGCCTCCAGTTCGCTCGGTGTGTCATCCGTGGTCTCGCCCTTGTCTTGGTGGGCTGATACGTATTCACGAACGGTCGAGGCCGCTCGACCCATACGACCAGTCACCGAATCCTCCGAAACTGGGGGTTCAGGTGGCTCCGTTGCCTCAGGTTCGTAATCTTTCGGATCGGCCCCTTCGGGAATGTACTGAAACGTGTTCCCACCACAGTTCGGACACCCTGAAAGCATCTCCTTCGAACCGTCGGGAAACGTCGACTGACAGGACGTACATTGGTGGGGCATCGCTATTTCCCCGAAATGAGTGCGCGAATGAGGGTGTCGTCTTTCTGGAGCGAGTGGATCTGATTGGCCGGTCCGATGACGGTAAGTTTCGCATTCGACGGTTCGGATCCGATGAGTCGGGAGAGAAAGCCGCCTCCGGTGGCCGTTTGCTGGGGGAAACTCTCGATTTCGATCCCCGAGAAGTCATCGGGATTGATCTCCGTCATGGTCACTTCGATGAGTTTCGACTCCTCGTCCGGGGTCAGTCCCTCTTCGAGGATGACGATGTTCCCGGATCTGACGTCGTCCAGGATCATCCGGATCTTTTCCATCGAAGTCTTATCGTGCATGCGCTGGCCCGAGATCAACTCGATTTCAACCCCGTCTGCCGAATCGTGTTCGATTCCTGCCATCATGTCACCCGAAGTACGCGGCGATCTTGTCGTAGACTTCGTCCATGTTGTCCCCCTCCAACGCGGAGAGCGGCACCGTCTCGTGCTGGGGGAACGCGTTTTCGATGCGATTGATCTGGGCCTCATCGAGATCGATCTTGTTCGCGAAAATCAGGACCGGCAGGTCCCGGGATTCGATGATACCGATAAGCATCGTATTGACCTGGGTAAACGGGTCCTCAACGGAGTCAAGGACATAGATAACCCCATCGACGTCTTCGCGAAGCCAGTGCATCGCTTCCGCGACACCCTCAGTGGCTTCCCGGGAGCGGCGCACAGCTTCGTCTTTTTCGATATCGTGCTCGAGGAATTCGGTGTAATCGACTTTCGTCGTCACGCCTGGAGTGTCGACAATGTCGATGGTCACCGTCTGGCCGTTTCGCTCGATCTCCACGTTTTCTTTTCGTCGAGCTCGTCGAGTCTCGTGCGGGATGCGGGATTCCGGTCCGATTGCATCGCCGGTCCAATCCCGGGCGATCCGATTGGCAAGTGTCGTTTTGCCAGCGTTCGGTGGTCCATAGATACCGATTCGTTTCGGCTCAGCATCGCTCGCGAACAACGTGTTCGCAACCTGCGAAATACTGTTGCGCAAACTTCCGAGCAGTCCCATTTATGGCCCCTCTTGTACGTCCCGAGGTTTGAAGTCTCCGGACACGCCTATTGCTTAGGGGCCATCCTCTTAAGTGCATGTATGGATTGAGTAGCCGAACAAAACAAACGATAAACCTGTTGAGTGGAGATCGCTACTTTAAGTGATCGTTGTGAGAGTTTGTAACCCACTGTCCTTCCTCCGAGCCAAATCGAACACTCGATTGTAACAACATGGATAATACGTTGTTATTGTCACAAGGACACAGATGCCCAGTGGTATTTTTGATTTAATATGGCAGCTGCAACACAAAATATGAAAAGAAAACCGTGGGATAAAACCGTTATCGGAGTCAAAACGTCCGTTTTGTATAACGAAATAGAGAATGTTTCTTGATTTTCTCTTAACGTTCCACCCCCAACCCCTTGGTTTCCACTGGAAACCAAAACTAACACAAACAAACAACAACCCACAAACAAATAACACAAAAACCCAACATGTAAAAAACACACAATAGTTTATGCTGGAGTTTGACCTAGTTTACGGTTACTGTTATTCAAGACTATACATAAAACTTTTTGTTTTGATGAACGGGTTGTGGTGACGGTGTTTTTCGTCTCCAGTTGAAACAAAGGGGTGGGGGGCTAGTACTGTATGAACTGGCACCAATCCACAAAACAAATCGGGTTGTTAATTATCGCTTACGGAACAATAAAAACAAATACCTCCCGCTTTCACATTTGAGTCCCGACTCACTGAAACAAATCATAATCCAACTCCAAATTGTTCACACCTGGATCACTACTCAGCCTACAACCACATCCCAAGTTATCACTCGTGCATCGAACACCGCTCTCGTATCAATCGACACGGTTTGCCCGGTTTCTGAGCCACGGTGTTTTCCAAAACAACACACTCTGGGCTGTATGGACCGATAGTTTTTTATCTATCCCACACCCCCGGTTTCATCTGCATCAACTGCACAGGGGAGGACCCATTTCGCACACTTCAAATCCATATTTACGGGGTTACAGCCGATCTGATGGGGGGTATGGATTCCTGTCGCACTTGAACCGAAGGGGCCGTTTCACATGGTAGAGGACACCCACGCACCCGATAATGTCGGGACCGAACGCGATTTCGAAGTCGAGCTTGACGAGGTACTGGAAACAGAAACAGAGACCGACCAGGGGTTGTTCGATGACCTCCTCTCGGGGAAACCGATTTTCGAGAACAAGGAAGTCCTCCGTCCATCCTATACTCCCCATGAACTCCCCCACCGGAACGACCAGATCAACAAGATGGCAACGATCCTCGTGGCTGCCCTCCGGGGGGAAACACCGTCTAATATCCTCATTTACGGGAAAACCGGGACCGGGAAGACCGCGAGCGCGAAGTACGTGAGCCAGGAACTCGAGAAAACCTCCGAGAAATACGACGTCCCGTGTCGGGTCGAGTACATCAACTGTGAAGTAACGGACACGCAGTATCGAGTCCTCGCACAGTTGGCAAACACCTTTATCGAGCGGAACCAGGACTACGTCGAAAACAGATTGGTGGACTTACGGGACCTCGAAGACCGGGTGAAAGCCGATTCAACAGCTCTGGAGGAGACCGAATACGATTCGAAGGCGGATCTGGAAGCCGAAATCAGGAATCTCGAAGCGGACCGCGAAGAGATGAAACCTGTCCCGATGACAGGGTGGCCAACAGACCGGGTCTACACCACCTTTTTCGAGGCCGTCGATTACGTCGAACGGGTTGCTGTCATCATGCTCGACGAGATCGACAAACTAGTCGAGAAAAGTGGGGACGACGTTCTCTATAATCTGTCGCGGATGAACTCCTCATTGGATAACTCCCGGGTTTCGATTATTGGGATATCGAACGACCTGAAATTTACCGATTTCCTCGATCCGCGCGTGAAATCCAGTCTAGGCGAGGAAGAAATCGTGTTCCCGCCCTACGACGCAAATCAACTTCGGGATATTCTCACACACAGGGCGGAGGTGGCGTTCAAGGCTGAGGTCCTTTCGGAGGACGTCATTCCACTCTGTGCTGCCTTTGCAGCCCAGGAACACGGCGACGCGCGACGCGCCCTCGATCTACTGCGCACGGCCGGGGAACTGGGCGAACGCGAACAAATCTCGGAAATCACCGAAGAACACGTTCGGAAGGCCCAGGACAAGATCGAACTCGATCGTGTCGTGGAAGTCGTTCGAACTCTCCCGACCCAATCAAAACTGGTGCTTTACGCGATCGTGCTTCACGAGAAAAACGATGTTCGGAACATCAACACTGGTGAAGTGTACAACATCTACAAGCGGCTCTGTACGGAGATCGAAGCCGACGTGTTAACCCAGCGTCGGGTGACTGATCTGATCAGCGAACTCGACATGCTCGGGATCGTCAACGCGGTCGTGGTGAGCAAAGGACGATACGGGCGGACCAAAGAGATCAGCCTCTCGGTCCCCGTCGAGGAGACCGAAACCGTTCTGCAGGCTGACTCGCGGATCGGTGACGTGGGTGACGTCTCGCCGTTCCTCCAGGCCCGATTCGACGGAGACCACGGATGAGTAAATCCGAAATCGCTCGATATTGCCAGCCAGACGGTCTCCGCGAGCGCTAATGGACGGTTACCCGACCCTCAGGACCAGGGTGGTCGAAAAGCCGACGGAGTTATTACCGTGACACCACCACCCTCTTATTGATGGTAGCTGGTCCGTTGGGAGGTGTCGAAGACCCCGATTCCCAAGCGATATTCGACGCCTTGGAGGACAGCGACTGCCGTCGGATCATCGAGCACCTCGAGGAACCACAAACGGCAAAAGAACTTTCTGAGGACTGTGATCTGCCGCTCTCGACGACGTACCGCAAACTGGATATTCTCACAGAGGCTTCGCTTCTCTCCGAGCGGACAGTCATTCAATCCGACGGGCATCACTCGACACAATACGAAATGGCCTTCGAACAGGTAGCGGTACATCTAAACGAGGAGCACGAACTCACCGTCGGCATACACCGAGAGGCAGAATCTACTGACGAACGTCTCGAGTCGTTATGGGCGGAGGTACGCCGCGAAACATGAGCGAAATCACTGGGCTTGTTGTCGTATTGAAATCCATCACCGTCGTGCTTGGGGGGTTGATTACGTTGTTCGCCTACCGGGCGTATCGGAGGACGAACGCCATCCCGTTGCGATGGCTTTCGATCGGGTTTGCGACGATTACCCTCGGCGCGATGCTTGGTGGGTTCATCGACCAATTGTTGGTGATGACCCGGGAGTGGGCGCTCGTCATGGAAAGCAGCCTCGCCGTCGTGGGCTTTGCAGTCATCCTCTATTCGTTATACGTGAAGTAGGGCAATCCTGCCGTATCCGGGTAATACCTCCCATTTGTCTTTGTTGGCGGGCCTCCAGTCAAATCTCTGGAGCCAAATGGCTCCGGGTCACACCGCTGGAAGGGCACCGGCCGTAACACTCAATCCAGGCAGTTCCAGTTCCGAGGCTGCAAGCCGGATCCACCCGACCCACGGGATTCGAACGGTCGCTGTTCCGCGGACCCATTCAGGCTCGACGACTGTGCTAATGCCCCGCTCCTGGTCGTAGTAGTTGTTCGTAGTAGGGTTGTCACCCTTCGTAATGAACCCCTCGGACGGGGCCGGGCAGGCGCCCAATTCGGCGCAAGAGTCCGCCTGGATTACGTCTGGATCGGCTCGGTCGTACCAGTTCTCGCCTGCTTCGACGTAGAGATGGGCCCGGTGGATAATTGGGGTGGCCGAATCAGACCCGTAGGGTTGATAGACGATGACGTCCCCTGGGCCACCGAATCGGTTGTAGTCCTGTTCCGCGCCAGTTTCTGCAGTTACGATACCCGTTCCCCCCGCGTTGTATTCGGGAGATAGCCGGTCTTCGGCCATCACCAACACGAGATCACCTTTCTGGAGATGTGGGTCCATACTATTACTCTCCACGGCAACAAGCGGGGGCCACACGCCGCTGATCGCAAAGAGCAGGAATCCGACAGCGAAGACGATAAGGATGCTGACCAGCGTATCTCGCAGGAAGGCGATCCACTGGGAATCGGTGTCTCTGAACCAGTTGAAGGCAGGTCCCACTCCAGCTCGGGGATCGGGGTCCCCGTTTGAGTGATGTGTCTTGGGCCGGTCCGGTTCCCTTTCGGCTTCGAACCGGTCGGTATCCTCGACCCCGTCTGTGTTCTCGGCCTCGTCGGGCACGCCTGTTGATTTAGTGATGAACCCCCGTTCTGCGGGGGTCTGTGGTGACGGTTCCTGGTCTGACTGGAAGGGAGCCTGATCGCCTAAATCGAATGGTTCCTCGCTCTCGGGCGAGTCGACATCCTCGTCGGGACCGGACGAATTGGCCCCATCGTCACGATCTGGGGAGTCGACATTCTCGTCAGGACCGGACGAATTGGCTCCATCGTCACGATCTGGCGAGTCGACATCCTCGTCACCACCCATGCCCCGCACTACTGCGGTTTCCCGTTTTAAAGTTCGCATGGGCAACCGGCCACCTGTAGTCGCTATCCTTTTGGGCGACTCACCCGTCACTCAGTGCGTGCCACGATCCTTACCGGTACGGATCGTCAAACGGCTGACTGCAGCTGGCCTGAACGCCGATCGGGAAGCGGTCACGCTGCTAGCCGGGGCTGGGGATCCTGCACAGGCGGTCGAGGCGGTTCTCGATCGGATCGACCAGGAGGCCGTCACCGTGACGACAGCTGATGTCAGGCCCGTCCTGGACGACGACCGAGTGCGGACAGATACCAATGTTTCAACTGGAGGGCAAAATGGCAATAATCAAACGACAGAGGCGGATTCTACAGCAGAAATAAAGGGGGTGAAAACAACAGAATCGACGTCGTCCCGAGCGGAGCGTGATCCCGACTCGCCGAGTGTCTCTGAGGACGTGACCGGCGCGAGTACGGGGACGGGGGTCTACGAGGACTTCGTGGCCGTGTTTCGGGATCGGTACGACCGCCTGTCCTCGATCTTACGCGGGCGTGTCAACCACCGGCCGACCGACGCCCTCGAATCGATGGCGGGAGGCGCTGACGGGGCCCTCATTGGTCTGGTGACAGACGTCCGCTCGACCCGGAACGGCCATCACCTCGTCGAACTCGAGGACACGAACGGAACCTTTCCGATCCTCGTGATGAAGGACCGCCCCTTTGCTGACGCGGTGGACGAACTCCTCCTGGACGAAGTCATTGCCGTGGAAGGGACCCTGTCCGACGATTCGAGTATTTTGTTCGCGAATACCATCCACTTCCCCGACGTGCCCCGAACGTTTGACCCGTCGACTGCGGATCGCCACGTCCAGGCCGCACTTGTGAGCGACCTCCACGTCGGCAGCCAGGAGTTCCTGAATGGGGCCTGGTCGAGGTTCACCGATTGGCTGCATACCGCCGCGGCCGACCCCGTCGAATATCTCCTCATCGCCGGTGACATGGTCGAAGGTGTCGGCGTCTATCCCGATCAGGATGAGGAACTCGACGTCGTGGACATTTTCGAACAGTATGAGCGCTTTGCCGAGCACCTCAAAGCAGTGCCCGGGGACATGGAAATCGTGATGATCCCCGGAAACCACGACGCGGTTCGGTTGGCCGAACCACAGCCGGCGTTTGATTCTGAGCTTCGGGAAATCATGTCCGCCCACGACGCGACGATCACCGGTAACCCTTCGATGGTCACGATAGAGGGCGTATCCGTACTCATGTACCACGGGGTGTCACTGGACGAACTGGTCGCGGAACTGCCCCTCGAATCGGTCAGCTACGAGCACCCCGCCCAGGCCATGGCCCAGTTGCTGAAAAAGCGCCATCTCGCACCGAAGTTTGGTGGGGAAAACCGGATTGCGCCGGAGAAACGCGATTACCTCCTCATCGAGGACGTACCGGACGTCCTCCATTCGGGCCACGTCCACAAACTCGGGGTAGATGCCTATCACAAGGTTCGCCTGGTCAACTCAGGCTGTTTCCAGGGCCAGACGGCCTTCCAGCGCAGTGTCAACATCACGCCGGATACCGGAACGGTTCCGATACTCGACCTCGACACCCTGGATGTGACTGTTCGGAAATTCACGTGAATTGTCACAGCTAGGGACCGATTTCCAGCCACCAATGGTCGCTTCGGCGGTCGAAGGACACAGTTATCATCGATGACGCGTTATTCGGGGCTATGCACCTCTCTATCACATCTCGGGGGCAATTGGTATGCGGGTAGTCACCAAGTTTGGGGGCACGAGTCTCGGCAGTGGCGAACGCATCGACCGGGCGGCCGACTCCATCGCGAAGGTGGCTGACGCCGGTCACGAGATCGCGGTCGTCGCGAGCGCAATGGGGGATAGGACGGACGATCTGCTTGATGCGATCGAGTTTGACGCGACCGACCGGGACGAAGCCGAAATCGTATCGATGGGCGAACGGACGAGTGTTCGTCTCCTCAAAGCTGCATTGACTGCTCAGGACATCGACTCGGTGTTTCTCGAACCGGGCGATTCCGACTGGCCGATCGTCACGAACGATATCGGGGAAGTGCTCCCCGAGGAAACCCGAAAGCGGTCAAAAAAACTTGCTGACAAACTCGGAGAGAC
>JAGXLJ010000179.1 GCA_018334775.1 Halodesulfurarchaeum sp. | reverse complement strand
CCTCGAACGGTTAGAACTTTCTGACGAACTGGCGACGGACGGTATAGACGCTGACGCGATTCGAACTGATATGGTTTCCTGGAGTTCAATGCGGGTGCATCTAACCAACTGTCTCGGTGGCGAGAAAGTACGGAAAGCCGAGACCGATTGGGAACGTAACAGCATCGAAATCGCTCGGTCGCAAGCGGTCACGAAAATCTCGGAAGCGGTTTCGTCCTTAGGATCGAAGGGTCGCGTCGACGGGGGCGCGTCCGCTTCCGTCTCGGTCGACGTCCAATTGGAATGTTCCAATTGTGGGTCCACTGTTCCGCTTGTTGTCGCGCTCGATCGGGGATATATTTGTGAGACCCATGACAAATCATAGGAGTACCGTCCTAAAATAGGAAATTGCCGGACCGAGCAGTTCAATGGCGTCCCATCGCTTAGCATACAGGATCTTGTAAATTTACTGTGCGTGTCCTGTAGGGCGCCTTGCTGTCCAGGCCGAAACAAACGGAAACAAGAATATTGCGTGCTCCAAAAAACCAGTAATATTACAGTGGGGTGCCTCGAAAACCGATCCGTATGGACTTCGATCCAGTCACTGAAACAGATCCGAAGGTTGCCGAAGCCCTTGAAGGAGAGACCACGCGGCAAGAGGACACGCTTGCGATGATTGCAAGCGAGAATCACGCCTCAGAAACGGTACTAGCTGCCCAGGGGAGCGCACTGACGAACAAGTACGCTGAGGGGTATCCGGGTGCGCGCTACTACGGCGGCTGTGAGAACGTCGACCAGGTTGAGCAGTTGGCAATCGACCGCGCGAAAGAGCTTTACGATGCCGACCATGCCAACGTGCAGCCTCACAGCGGGACACAGGCCAACATGGCCGTCTACTTCAGCGTTCTTGAACCAGGAGACAAAATCTTGTCCTTGGACCTCAACCACGGCGGCCACCTGAGCCACGGTCACCCGGTTAACTTCTCCGGCAAGCTCTATGAGGTTGAACAGTACGAGATCGACCCCGAAACGGGCCGTGTCGATTACGAGATGCTCAACGAGAAGGCCCACGAGTTTGAACCGGATATCATCGTTTCCGGGTTCTCCGCGTATCCCCGAGTAGTCGATTGGGAGCGGGTTCAAGAGACGGCCGACGAGGTTGGTGCCTACCACCTCGCGGACATGGCCCATATAACTGGGCTCGTTGCGACCGGTGAGCATCCCAACCCCGTCGGAATAGCTGACTTCACGACCGGTTCCACCCACAAGACAATCCGCGCTGGCCGCGGCGGGATGATTCTCACAGACGAAGAGCACGCCGATGCTATTGACAAGACTGTCTTCCCCGGCATTCAGGGCGGTCCCCTGATGCACAATATCGCGGGGAAGGCCGTCGGCTTTGCAGAAGCCCTTGAACCGGAGTTTGAGGACTATATGGAGCAAACCGTTTCGAATGCGAAAGCGCTGGGGGAGAGTATGATGGAGCGAGGCTTCAAGCTAGTTTCCGGCGGGACGGACAACCACCTCATCCTCGTCGACTTGCGTCAATCCCACCCCGACGTGACCGGAAACGACGCCGCAGATGCTCTCGAAGAAGCCGGCATTGTCCTGAACG
Organism: Halodesulfurarchaeum sp.; assembly: GCA_018334775.1. Lineage (GTDB taxonomy): Archaea > Halobacteriota > Halobacteria > Halobacteriales > Halobacteriaceae > Halodesulfurarchaeum. The sequence goes on along the minus strand of JAGXLJ010000179.1, from coordinate 2,312 downwards.
CTAACACCGTGCCGGGCGAAACTCGCTCGGCCATGGAGCCCTCGGGCATCCGTATCGGCTCGCCAGGGTTGACGACACGAGGCTTTGATGAGGCTGAAATGCGGGAGGTCGGAGCGCTCATCAGCCGCGTTCTTGACAACATAGAAGACGAAAGTGTCATCGCCGAGGTTAGCGAGGAAGTTGAACGGCTGACTGACGAGCACCCGCTTTACAAATAGGCCTCGTTCGGGGGTGCCACCACGAGGGTGGGTTAATTGCTACATTTTAAGGCGGATTAGCCCGTGAGCACTGTGTATGGCTGATGCGTTCCGCACACAAACAGGGGTCCCTCGTGGGCAATACAATTTCGAACGACAGCCCGAAACCGACCAATCTTTTGAAAACGCCCTCGAGAAGGCCCGTGCGGGCCACCGGTTATCTGTTGCCGATGGGATCGAGTTGATGACAGCGGGCTCGGAAACGGCGGGTATATCCCAACAACGGATGGGACGTGTCGTCAAGGCTGCGGACGAACGCCGCCGCGAAGTGGTCGGTGAGGAGGTTACTATTGTCGCGAATTTAAATAATAATGTGACCTCCGCGTGTGGAACCGGCTGTTTGTTCTGCAATTATCGGGATAACGCCCACACGTTCGAGTCAGGGACAAAAGAAGAGAGTCGAGGCTTTACGAAAACGCCGGCAGAATCCCGAGCAATTGTCGCAGACGCGGTCGATCGTGGAATCTCCGAGGTGACCTCGGTCAGTGGGCTGCACCCCGCGCTGACACTTGATGAGAACCACCGCGAGATCATCGAAGACGAGATCGCTGTCAATTACAAACCACCGGCTGCGTACACGAAATCACCTGGAACCTACACTGAACAGATCCAGGCAATGTCGATGGAGGGGGTTCATGTGCACTCAATGACGCCGGAAGAAGCTGATCACGCAGCTCGTGGTACCGAGTGGGATTACGAGACGGTCTATCGGCGATTGAAGGAAGCTGGATTGGACTCCGTTCCTGGAACTGCAGCCGAAATCCTCGTTGACGAGGTTCGGGATGTTATCTGTCCAGGCAAAATCGACACGGCCACCTGGTTTGAGGCGATGGAGGGCGCCGCTGCTGCGGGCCTCCCAATGACGGGGACAATCATGTACGGCCATGTCGAGAACGAGGCCCATCGGGTGTTGCACCTGAAACGGATTCGCGATCTTCAGGACAGGATGGGCGCGATGACCGAATTCGTGCCACTATCGTTCATCCACGAGGATACTCCCCTGGTTGAGCGGGACATGGTCGATGCGGGTGCAACCCCAGCCGAGGATACCCTCATGATAGCAGTTTCCCGACTCTTTTTGGATAATATCGATCATATCCAATCTTCATGGGTCAAGTTCGGCAACGAACGTGGGCTCGATATGCTCGAAGCTGGGGCGGACGACTTCATGGGGACGATCCTCTCTGAGGAAATCACTAAACGTGCAGGCGGTGGCAACGGTGAATTCCGCTCGTTTGCGGACCTCACCTCGTTGATCGAGTCGATCGACCGCATTCCCGTCGAGCGGTCCACCGACTACGACATTCGACGCCGCATCGATTCTGCGAATGGTCGGCCTGGTCCGGGGCTCGGACCGAAAGCGGATCTGACACCGTTGTTGAATCGGGACGGCGAGGAAACTGAACCGGCTATATTGGGCGATTGAATCCGACAGCACTTCGAAAATATAGTTGCCTGTTAGCCGATTGTGACGGTCCGGTCCGTCGTCTCGACGATTTCAAGCAGGTCTCCCATCGTCGAATGGGGTCGCAACTCGTTGACTTCTAGTCCGCGAGAATCGAGACAGGTACCACACGCATACAGCTCCCCACCTTCGGTGTCGAATTTTCGAATCACACCGGCCGGATTGTAGGCGTCGGTGTCGACGGTCGTTGCCTCGACGCCGTCCCCGAGGAGGAACGCATCGACCGAATGCCCACTTTCGAGGGCTTTGTTAGCGAGTCGAAACCCGTTCCACACGCTTTCAGCGTCTTTCGTTTCGACGATAAGACCAAGGTGCATCAGTTTCAGGTGGGGGATGCTCGTCACTTAACAGTTCTGTCGGTCAGGAGCGGCATTTTCGGAATATCGGGAACGACGACTTCCATAAGACCAAATTTTTCAACGCAAGAGGTGAACTGGAACGGAAGAATACGAATCGAAACGAGGTCCCAGTTATAACTTCAGACCGAGGCCGGCATAGACGCTCGCAGCGTCGACCACATTATCGACGTCCACCTGCTCGTTAGCCATGTGTGCCCATTCCTCCTTTGAGGGGCCAAATCCAATCGTCCC
>JAGXLJ010000178.1 GCA_018334775.1 Halodesulfurarchaeum sp. | reverse complement strand
GTCCGGACTTTCAATTGCTGCCTGCAACCCGAGACTCTTCGCTTCGCCACTTGCTTTCGCGAGCAGTGGTGGCAGTGATTCCGTGGTCGGGATAGCGGCATTGACTGCGAGGTTGCGGCCAGTTGCTGCTGCAGCCTCGAAGTCTGCTCGGTAGTCCTCGACGTCGATTTCGAGTTCGTCGGCTTCGAAGAGCACGCCGTTGGCAAAGACGGCTCGCAAGTCGAGGCCGACCTCTTTTGGCTCGATATCAAGTTCACCAAGGACGCCCGCAAGATCCTGCGTCACGCGATCTCCGCTTTCGGCCACCACGCTGTCTTCCAGAACCTTGATCGATCCTTCGTCGATTCGGGCTGCGGCTCCGACGTTCTGTAGGTCACCGACGAAGGGACCGGGGTCCATTCCCGTGTCGCCTTCCTCGATAACGATGTCGTCCGGGGCGTTTTCGCCCGCGCTAATGGGAGCTGCAGTTTTGGACTGTTCGAGTTTGCGGTACAGGGCAAACGGATTCTCGTTGGTCCCAACCAGTCCAACGTGACCAGAGAGGTACGAAACGAGATCTCCGAACCCTTCGTCGATGGCGTCCAGCGCACGCTCCAAGAGCGTGTTTCGGCTCATTCGGAGCATAGCGGTGCCGTACAGTTCGGCCCGCATTTCCTGCAGTTGTCTGCTCGGGATGCCCTCGATGTCGATGATGCCGACACTGTCATACGACTCGATGAGTGAAACGAGGTCCTCGACTTCCGACCGTTTCCATTCGGGAACCTTTTCGGTGGTGTGTTCGGCTTCGGCCGTCATTTAGGTCACCTCGATGGCGGGTCCCATTGTAGTTTTCACATACACGGAATCCACGTTAAGTGGCCCTTTTTCTAGGTCCGCGTGGAGTCGGCGAAGGATCACGTCGATGTTCTCGGCGACGTCCTCGGCCGACATATCTTCGGCGCCCACACGCGTGTGGAACGTTCGGCGATCACCACTACGGATCTGGACGCTGTTTTTCATTCGATTCACTACCCCGACGATGTCATCATCCGGCTGTAGGGGTGTCGGCATCTTCCCTCGGGGGCCTAACACGGTCCCCAGGTAGCGACCGATGTCCTGCATCATTGCGGCTTCCGCCACGAAGAAATCGGTTTTGGCGGCAAGGTCTTTGGCGGCATCGTCGTCGTCACCGAGGTCCTCGAGATCGGTTTCGTCGAGGACTTCCTCGGCGACGTCCTCGGCCTGGATGGCCGTTTCGCCGGTCGCGAAGACAATAATCGAGGTCTCCTGACCGGTTCCTTCCGGAAGGACGACGCTTTCGTCGATACGATTCGATGGGTCATTTAGGTCGATATCACGCAAATTCACGGCGAGGTCTACCGTTTCCCGGAACGCTCGCTCCGGGGCCTCGTCGAGTGCGCGAATTACGGCCTCTTCGATAGCAGAGTCTGCCATTTTTCACCTCCGTAGTCTACGACCTTCTCAGGTCAGATCTCCTACGGGTCAGTGAAACAGGCGATGCCTGTCTCGCCTGAAGAAAGGGTTCGAAGCTAACTTAAACCCGTCGAACCGTCCAGCAGCCGGCTCAAGCCTCAAGAGCGTCGTCGTACTCGCCGTCGTCGACTCGCTGTTTGAACGTTCGTGCGTCTTCCCCTTCGATGGTCACACCGAGTGAGACACAGGTCCCGGCCACTTCTTTGGCCGCGGCTTTGACTTCGTAGGAGAGCAGATCCGAAACCTTCTGTTCAGCGATGGTTTTCACCTGCTCGACCGAGAGGTCGGCCACGAAGTTCGTTTCTGGGTCACCGCTTCCGGTTTCGAACCCTGCTTCGTCCTTGATGAGCGCCGCTGTCGGTGGAACGCCCACCGATATTTCAAAGGCGCCGTCGTCTTCGTAATCAATCGTCACTGGGACCTCGGTTCCGTCAAACGGTGCCGTCTCGTCGTTGATATCTTGGACAACAGCTTGGACGTCAACTGGGGTTGGTCCCAGTTCTGGTCCGAGTGGCGGGCCCGGGTCGGCCTCGCCGCCAGCGACGAGGATTTCGATCGTATCAGCCATATTGCACGCCAGTCGATGATCGGGTTTAACCCTTGTCTTTTCCGTGAAGGAGTGATCGGTACGAACCGATACTGGTGCACTCGCCACAAGTGGACAACCTTTTCGGCATCTGCCGAATAGCCGGAAGTAATGGGACTTGAAGAGGAGATCGAGGCGCTCGAGGAGGAGATCGCCGAGACCCCCTATAACAAGTCCACGGAGTCCCACATCGGCCGCCTCAAAGCGAAACTCGCGGAGAAGCGGGACGAACTCGAAACCCAGCAGGAATCGAGCAGTGGCGGCGGTGGCTATGGCGTCCAACAGTCCGGTGATGCAACAGTTGCACTCGTCGGCTTTCCGAGCGTTGGAAAGTCGACGTTGATCAACGCGCTTACGAACGCGGACAGCGAGGTTGGAGCCTACGATTTCACCACGCTGGACGTGAATCCGGGGATGCTCGATTACCGGGGTGCCAACATCCAATTGCTGGACGTTCCCGGTCTTATCGAGGGTGCAGCAGGGGGTCGCGGTTCGGGTCGAGAGGTGCTCTCGGTCATCCGAACTGCCGATCTAATCGTGTTCATGCTCTCCGCGTTCGAAATAGACAATTACGATCCCTTAGCTGAAGCCCTCTACCGGAACGATATTCGGTTGGATAGGGAACCACCGTCCATCACCGTTCGGAAGAAGGGGAAAGACGGAATCGACGTCAACGCCTCGACTGAGCTTTCCCTCGACGAGGAGACCGTAAAAAATGTGCTTCGCGAACACGGCTTCGTCAACGCCATCATTACGATTCGTGGGGATCCAGACATTGACGAACTTGTCGACGGAATCATGGACAATCGTGTCTACCTTCCCTCACTCACAATCGTGAACAAGGTCGACCTCATCGATCCAAGCTATGCGGAGACGATGCGAAACAAAATCCGGGAGCACGATATCGACCCGACAGAAGCGATTTTCATCAGTGCGGAGAAAGATCGGGGACTCGACACACTCGTCGAACGCCTCTGGGAAGAACTGGGCTTGATCCGGATCTACATGGACAAACCCGGTCGAGGCATCGATTACGAAGATCCACTCATTCTCAAGCGCGGTGAAACCGTCGAAGACGCGCTATCGAAACTTGGTGGGACCTTGGACGAACGGTTCCGATTTGCTCGTGTGACCGGACCTAGTGCGAAACACGACGAACAACAAGTTGGCCAGGATCACTCGCTGAAGGACGAAGACGTTTTGCGAGTGATTGTGCGTCGGTGAATTGCCGGATCACAGCCGTTACTCCAGGAGTGAGGAGGGCGCATTGGCGAACGCTTCGAGCGCGTCTCTTTCGATCGGGTGGAGATCTCCGGGAATGATGAGCAGATGTGGTGCCGGCCCAAAGGTATCCTCGGCGAGTTCGTCGACTCGATCGGCCACAACGACCGGATCCGGACTTCCTGCCTGTCCAACGACGACTCCAAGCATATCTCCACGCCAGTGTGTTGCGAGGAGCGAAGCAGCCTCGGAACCTGACAGCAGGTCATCGGATTCTGCTTTGATATCTAAATACGCGATCGTGTGTAGGCCACGCTCGAGGTTGTCCTCGATCGTCTCGATAACCGACTGTGGAACCCCATCGCCGCCGTGAGCCCACGGAAACGGAATCGTCGTTGCTTTCCCGAACCTGTAGTTTTGAAGCCCGGTCAATCCGCTCGCAGCCGTTTGCACGGTGGGGGCATGAACGATTTGGGTATCAAGTCCGCGTTCATGTGCTCGAAGACGAAGATCCACATGCGTCGTTGAGACAGTAGGGTCGCCAGCGGTGAGAAAGACAGCGGTTCCTGACTCTGCGGCATCCAAAATTGGTGCTGGATCCTGTTCGACTCCGGCACGGTCACGAACCTTGATCGATACGCCTCC
>JAGXLJ010000177.1 GCA_018334775.1 Halodesulfurarchaeum sp. | reverse complement strand
GGTTCGTCGACGACCGGGTCTCGAGTCTCGAACCGGTCTCCCGTTGGCGACGGTTCGCCGTCGATCCAGGCGTGAAAGTCGCTGATCGATTCGACTTGGTCGTGGGCAGCGCGGTGGTCCTTGTACAGTTCGTCGATTGATTTCGTACCTATGTGTGTCATTTATTTTCAGTGTGGTGGCTATCGGTTTGGGTTAGTAGGCGTCCCGGGCCACGTCGAGCAGATCCTCGGCGTCGGCCGGTCGCGGATTGTCGTGGATTTCGAAGGTGTCCATCGACTTCTCGGCGATCCCCGGGAGATCGGCCTCATCGACGTCGAGGTCCGCCAGCCCGGCTGGCAGATCGACCGACGCGATGAGTTCTTCAACAGCCTCGACCGCGGCTTCCGCGGCTTCGCGGTCGGACATGCCGGAGACGTCCACGCCCATGGCCTCGGCGACTTCCCCGTAGCGTTCCGGAACGGCTTCGAGGTTGTATCGCATCACCGCCGGCGTGTAGGCGGCGATCGCCTCGCCGTGGGGGATCTCGGGATACATGCCACCGGTCACCTCCGCGAGAGAGTGGATGGCGCCGAACCCGCCGAAGTTCTCCCCGATGCCGGCCGTGTGTGAGGCAAAGAGCATCTGTTCTCTGGTCTCGAGGTCACCCTCCTCGTAGGCTCGCGGAAGGTATTCGGTCACCCGTGCCATCACGTCGGTCGTCAGTGGGGTCAACACCGGTGGGCTGACCGCGGAGACGTGGTTTTCGAGCGCGTGAGAGAACGCGTCGAAACCGGTCGCGGCCGTCTGCCGCGGGGGCAAGGAGCGGGTGAGTTCCGGATCCACGAGGGAAACCTCTGCACCGAGATAGGGGCCTCCGGGGTAAAGCGGGGACTGGCCCAGGGCCATTTTGAACTCGCGTTCCTCGTCCGTGATCACGGCCCAGAAGTCCACTTCGCTCCCGGTGCCGGCGGTCGTCGGGACTGTGACGAGGGGGAGCGGATCGTTCTCGATCATTCCCTTCATTACGTCCTCGCCGCTCTTGACCTCGTAATCGGCGATCTCTCCGGGATTCGTGGCGAGCAGGGTGACGCCCTTCGCGACGTCCATCGAACTCCCGCCACCGACCGAAATCACGAAGTCACACTCCTCTGTCTGCCGGAGGGCTTCGGCTGCTTCCACCATCGACACGGTCGGATTCGGCTCGACCCCTTCGAAGACGGCGAAATCGATCCCAGTGGCGGAGAGCGATTCCTCGATGCCATCGAGCAGGCCTGCATCGATGATTCCCGGGTCGGTGACGAGGAGTGCCTTGCCCCATTCTTTCTGTTCGACGATCGATCCGACGTTCTCGCTCGTTCCGACCCCGAATTCGATCCAGATGGGGAAAGAGTAGGTGTAGGATTCGAGGCTCATCGCCGGCCCCCGTCTCCATGTTGGCAAGTCATATGGTCGATACCCCAGTATCTCGGCTGGTCATTCGCATTCATGCCCACCTGAAACATTTCGGGCAATCTCCAATAAAAGTTATCCGGAAAACGTATCGGCCACAGCCTCGTGGAGCTCGGTCACGACGGTCTCATGGACCGGAGCGATTTCTCCTTCGAGGATATCATCGGTCAGCCGGTACGCCGGTCCCGAAACACTCAACGCCCCCAGTAGTTTTCCATCAGGTCGACGGACCGGTCGGCTCATGCTCACCAGTCCTTCCTGATATTCCTCGTGGGCGATGGCATACCCTTGCTCGTCGATCTGCTCGAGTGCTGCGAAGAGGGCCTCCCGGTCGGTGATCGTCTCGGAGGCTACCTGAGGGAGCCCCCATCGATTGATGACCCCCTCGACTTCCTCCTGGTCGTAAGTCGCGAGCAGTGCTTTCCCCGAGGCGACCGAGTGCATGTAGTACTGATCGCCGAGGCGGGCCCGATACCCCGAGTTGGTGTCTGGCCGTTTCTCCCACTTGTGATAGGCCCCGAAGATGGTGTATACGAGGCCTTGCTCTTCGACCACGAAGTCGACATCCTCCTCGGTGCGTTCCTGAAGGGTGCGAACGGCCTCCTCGATCCGGCTGTAGGCCGGGAATCCGGTCCGGGCGGTTTCACCGAGATTGAGAAGCTTCAGGCCCGGGTAATACGCCCCTTTCTCCTTCCTGAGGTACCCGTGATAGACCAACGTCGAGGCGTGTTTGTGGACCGTACTCTTTGCCACGCCGACTGTTTCGGCAAGTTCGGTGGTCCGCGCCCCTGGCGAGGATCGAATGGCTTCGATGATCGCAAACGAGGTTTCGGTGGTTCCGACGGGGTGATCCGGTTTTTGTCGCATGCTCAGTGATAACAGGGTCCAATTGAATAATTGTTTCCCATTTGGAAACAGTGGACTACAGGCGAAATCAATTCAACAACCTGGTATCCCATTATTTATATTCCGATATTTGCTGGACAATCCAATCAAAATTTAACATATTACTGAATTGCTTACAGAAACTGGAACGAAACCGGCCGCAAAACGTGCTGTTCATAATCGATTTTCGCCATTAGAAACAGCTAGTCTGTGGGATGTCTTCGCTGTGCTGATGGGCCTCTCAGGCAGGACTGAATGTTTGCCGAGGACACGATGAATGGCCCTCTCTCGCTGTGTCATTTCGAGATTGCGTCAAACGAACGCGATTTGAATATGTCACTCCCATCGAGGCGCCCTGTCTGGACACGAATTGGACGAATTTGTGGATTAGGTTCGAAAAGCTCGGTGTTACAACTCAAACCAGTGACAACTGGATCGTTTTTCTGATTGGTTTCTGCAAACGAATCGGTTGAAAAACCATCCGGTAGCGTGGATCCGATTGGAGTTCCGATGGATCGAGGCCGAGGGGAAACGAGCTATGCTCCCGAGGTTTGACGCGCTCGGGTTATCCTGAAGCACCTGCTTTTTCCTAACAATAGTACTGGTGTTATGTAACCTATCCGCAGTCACACCCGCCCCGTTCGAGGAGTTCTTCGACGTCGAATTGCCGACCACAGTCCTCACAGTAGACCTGCACCTGAACGAGTACCCGGCTCTCTCCGAGCGAGAGGGAATCCCGGGTCGCTAATTCTTCGAGTTGTCCCTCAGTCACAGCCCGTAACCGCCCGCGCAAGGATTGAATCCGACTGCGAGAGGCTGTGATCGGATCACTCGACTCGCGTTCGTATTCGGCTCCCCGGACGGACTGCAGATAGGTTCGAACAGCCTGATAGGAGACGAGGTCGGCCGCAAGATCGGTCGTGGACACACCGAGGTTTTCGAGTCGGGTGGTGACGTCACGGACTGTCGCACCATCGGCCTCCCCCTGCAATGCCGCATAGACGGTCTCTATCTCGCCGGTTAATGGCCTATCCCCGCGTTGTTCGAGTACTGACTCGACGATTCGCCGGTTGACCAGGTCGGCCAGGTCCCGGAGGCTCTGTCGGTCACTTTCGGGAGCGGTCCAGGCTGCTTCGAGTTCATCACCCAATCCCGCCAGTCCGTAACTCTCGATCACTCGTGCGACTTTGCTGGGGCGGCCGGGTGAGCCGTCAGTGTCGTGATTGGTATTAGGCATCGGTCAGATGTCCATCACCCGGTGATAGCTGTCATCCAGTGCCTGGGCATCCTCCGGGAGCAACGCGATGAGTAGATACGGGACGTGGTCCTCGAAATAGTCGACCAGACGGGCAATCCGGTCACTGTCTAAAGCCTCGACCGAATCGAGGAGCATGAAGGGGACCGTCTCACTCACTTCATGCACCAGGTAGCCGGCAAGCGCAAAAACGAGGCCGGTCACCTCACGTTCGCTTTCGCTCAGGTGGTCGATGGAGTCCTCGTATGCGGTCCCAGAGCGGTCATTCCGAACGACGTGCATGTGAAACTCCGTGTCCCCGGTTTCCTCGGCCCCACGCCGTTCGATCCAGATGCGAGCGATGTTTTCATACCCCATGATGTCGAG
>JAGXLJ010000176.1 GCA_018334775.1 Halodesulfurarchaeum sp. | reverse complement strand
GTCGATAGTATCGACGAGCGGGTCCGGAACAGCGTCGCCGAGTTCATAGCTCATATATGTAGTTCCCGCGCAGACTCAGTCAGACTGCGGGCTATATGCAATTGTTGATGCGGGGAACATAAGTATACATGGAAACTATCGGGCGATCAGCTTTCACTCACCCAAGGTTCCGGCAACTTCTTGAAGCGTAAGCAAATCCTCGTCTGTCCCGGCAACAACAAGCGTGTCTTCCGGGATGAGTTTAAAGTCAGGGCCGAGGTCGGTGATGGTCTGGTCGTCCCGTTCCACGGCAATCACCGTACAACCTGTCTGTTCCCGAATAGCGGCCTCAACAATAGTTTGCCCTTCGAATCGTGGGGCCTGGAGTTTCACGATATCGATCTGTGTTTCATACGTAATGACGTCTTCGCCGAGAATCGTCGCGGCGATCATCCGTGCAGAGACCTCGGCGAGCGGGAGGACGTAATCGGCTCCGGCTGCGAAAAACTTCGACCGGTTTTCGGAATCGTTGGCTCTGACGACGATTTCGATGTCCGGGTTGAGTTTCCGAGCCACGAGGGTGATGAAAATCGCCTCAGTATCATCGCCAACAGTGATGATTAACGCTCCAGCGGATTCGATCCCAGCCTCACGCAGTATGCCGGCATTTTTTGCATCACCGACGACATCAGCGCGATCAAGGTCTTTACAATCAATTACTTGACAGGATATGAAAGAGGATTCGAGGGCGTCACAGACCGCTTTCCCGGTGTCCCCGTAGCCTGCCATTACTGTTTGTTGATGGGCGGGTCGACCCCCTGGGATAGTCAACTCCATCGCCGACCGCAATTGTGATCTGCTCCCTGCAACCAGTAAAACGGTCTGCCGATCGAGTATCATCGATGGGTTCGGATTGGGCAGAAACTCCCCATCAGTCCAGGCACCGAGGACCGTCACTCCTGCACGTTCCCGCAGCTGGGCGGTTTCCAATCGATGGCCCTCGATATCACTTTCCGAATGCACTGGGAGTTCGATCACTTCGAAATCTACCGAGATATCGATTGTGCTCCCTAATTGGGTCGTGATAACCCGAGAGACCTCTTTTGCGAGTCCTTCACCCAGCAACTCCCTCGGGTTTAAGGGGGTGTCAACTCCAGCCAGTTCCAGGTAGGGCCGCACCGACGAATCTTCGACGAACGCGACAATTGGAACTGAATCCGAGCGTTGGCGAATCGAAAGCGCGATGTTTGCATTCCGTTCGTCCTCACTGTCCAAAATGACGGCTCTGGCATCCTCGAGTGAAACCTGTTCGAGCGCAGCAGTCGTTTCTGGATCACCATGGACCGCCGAATACCCCGAGTCCAGGAGTGATCCAACCACATCAGGGTCCGTATGAAGAACAACGTAATCGACCCCCCTCGATTCGAGTTCCTCGATGAGTTCAGGTCCGATTCCGTTTTGCCCACAGATGATAACGTGCTCAGATCCCGAATAGGACCGCGGAAGCGTTTCTTCCAGTCGGTTCTCGATCCACGGAACCAGAAACAGCGGCAGCGTAAGAAAGAGAAAAAAGACGCCAGTTAACTGCATGGTAATCATCAAAAGCACCAGCGGTATCGTCGACCAACGTTGGGCGTCTTCTCCGTATCCGGTCGTCGTCACACTTTCGATGACGATTTGGAGGGATTCGAAAAAACCCCGTTCAACACCTTCGAATGTCGTCATCCCGAACTGGTAAAGTATCGTATAGAGGAGCAAAAGAATGACCATTGCCCCAAGATAGTAGATTCCGTGCCGGCGTGTCCGCTCCATACCGTACTCATCCTGGGTGATCCTCCTTAAACAATCGGTCCGAACCGCACGCTCACAAAAACGTATGAGGTATCAGCCCGATGAACCGGTATGCACCCACTTGATGAAACGGATCTAGAAATTCTCCGCCTCCTCGTTTCTGATTCCAGGCGGCCCTATCGCGAAATAGCCGACGCAGTGGACCTCTCGGCGCCAGCTGTCTCCGACCGCGTGTCACGGCTTCGTGAACAAGGCGTTATTCGCCAATTTACCGTAGATATCGATCGCCAACAATTGCGGGAAGGGACGTCCATTCTTGTTCGCTTGACTGTTGCCCCGGATGCAGTCCAGGTCGTCAAAAATGCTGTCAGTGAACTTGACGCTATCGAACACCTGTACGTTACTGTTGACGACGACGTCATCTTCCACGCCAACGCCCCGAGTGATATCGGGACCTGGCTCGACCGAATCCTGGTCACAGATGGGATCCGTGATGTCGACGTATCGTTGTTGAGTGAAAGTCATTGGTCCCCCACGGTGGGGGCCACTGATTTCGCCATGGTCTGTGATGAGTGTGGCAATACGGTTACCAGCGAAGGTGTGACCACCCGAGTTGATGGGGACGTCAAACAGTTCTGTTGTCCCTCGTGTGAATCTCGATACGTGGATCGGTACGAGGAATTGCGGAAAAACGCGAAGTGACATAGCGAGGCCAACCCGAAACGCCCTAAATCCCCCGTCTCCAACCCCATCTCATGCCCACTACACTCCGGGTCGAGGACATGAGCTGTGACGGTTGTGAGGACATCGTCGAAAACGCTCTCGAAGAAGTCACTGGCGTCGAATCCGCGAGCGCAGACCAAGAGGCCGGTACCGTATACGTCGAAGGGGACACAGACGTTGAGGACCTCCTGGACGCCGTGGATTATGCCGGCTATTCGGCCGACCTCCAGCCAAAGACAGAATCCGAGACGGACGAGACTTCCGAGGAAGAGGCCAAAGCGGCAGAAACGAGCGAATCTGAAGAGTAATCGAGGCGGTTTCCGAACGTGTTTGATTCCAATAGTGACTGGTAACAATTTCACCAATAAATATAAAGCCCCTCCGTACTTTGGTATAACTACCATGGTGGTAGCTGAAACTCAGGTCGAAGACCTGCCTCCGAGTGCAAAACTCGTTTTGAAAGTCCTCGAATACAACGGTGGCCTGACGCAGAAACAAATCGTCGGTAAATCCCGACTCTCACAACGAACGGTGCGGGATGCCCTCGATCGCCTCCAAGATCGAACGATAGTCGAGAAAAACATCTACATCCCGGACGCCCGCCAGAATCTCTACACGCTTGCGACTCCGGCCGCCGACGGCGCGGCTGAAGCAGAAGTCTAAGGTCCCGGCCGAGGCGTGACCGACGACCGCAACTACACAATCGTTTGTGGTTTTAAGTTAGAACCAGACTAACCTGTCCGCAATCTCCTCGAAATTGATTTACAAACGAGACTGACCATGCAATGCTCATAACAGACTCGGAAGACTATCTCATCCCCTGGATTTGAGCTTACTGCTGGCCTGACCAAAGACCTAAATCGGTGTTTGGCTTCCCCACTCGTCGAGGGCCGTCTGCAACGCTGGGTGATCGGTTGCTGCCTCGGTAACGGGTATTCCAGCATCATAGGCGTCGACAGCCTGTCGAAGCGCTTTCGCACCCTCGTGGGTGCCATCCGGATGGCCGTGGATACCTCCCCCTGCCTGGACAATCAAATTGGTGCCAAGCGCGTCGAGGAGCGGTTCGACGGTGCCAGGATGAAGACCACCAGACGCCACTGGGAGCACGTCTGAGAGGCCGTGTAAGTCACTTTGAAGCCAATCGTTGATGCCCGCCGTGTCTTCGTTTTCGAGTTTGCCGAGGTTCGCCGTCCCCGTGTGGATATGATCGACGCCCGTCAGCCGGGCAATCTGTGCGAGGACCCGCATCGAAACGCCGTGATGACTCATCCGGTCGAAGGCGGCGTGCATGGCCCGATGGGCATGGATCGCGAGACCGAGTTCGCCCGCGTACTTACGGATCGATTGGACCGCGCCCCAACCGACTGTAATCACGTCGACCATGACGAAATTACCGCCATGCTCGGCGACAAGGTCAGCTCGGTCCTTCATCGTCTCCACGTCCGCCGT
>JAGXLJ010000175.1 GCA_018334775.1 Halodesulfurarchaeum sp. | reverse complement strand
GTGACGATGGAGTTAACTGGCGCCAGTGGGTGATTCAGCATACCGAGTTCTTCGGAGATTCTTATGCCCCACTCCGACTCAGCAAACGCCGACACGTTTCGAACCCCCATCGTGGCCGTGTTGGGCACGTCGATCACGGAAAGACGAGTCTCCTCGACAAAGTGCGAGGCTCGGCCGTGATCGAGGGCGAATCGGGGGCCATCACCCAGCACATCGGGGCGACGGCGGTGCCGCTTGACGTCGTCTCGACGATCGCCGGCGACCTCGTCGATCCCACCGAATTCGATCTTCCGGGCCTGTTGTTCATCGACACACCGGGCCACCACGCCTTTTCCACGCTGCGAGCGCGAGGCGGCGCCCTGGCCGACATCGCAATCCTGGTGGTTGACGTGACCGACGGGTTCCAGCCCCAGACCCACGAAGCGGTCTCGATCCTGCAGGACAGCGAGACACCGTTCGTCGTGGCCGCGAACAAGATCGACACGATTCCCGGGTGGAATCCCACACCGAACGCGCCGAGCAAAACGAGTTACGAGAGCCAGAGCGACCGGGTCCGGTCGACGCTGGACGAGCAACTCTATGAGATCATCGGGGACCTCTCGGACGCGGGGTTTTCCGCCGACTTCTACTGGCGAGTCTCGAACTTCCAGTCGAACGTGGGCGTGATTCCCGTCAGCGCCGAGACCGGCGAGGGAGTGCCAGACCTCCTTGCCGTCCTCATGGGATTAGCGCAGCGGTACATGAGCGACGAGATGGAGGTCGACATCTCCGGTCCCGGGGCCGGAACAGTCCTCGAGGTCACGGAGGAGCGGGGCTTTGGCTCCACCCTCGACGTCATCCTCTACGACGGGACAATCGAGGAGGGCGATACCATCGTGGTCGGTGGCACCACCGGCCCGATCGTGACCACAGTCAGAGCATTGCTCCGGCCGCGGGACCTGGCCGAAATCCGCACCGAGAAACGCTTCGAACAGGTCGAGTCGGTCTCAGCGGCCATGGGCCTCAAAATCGCCGCGCCTGATCTCGAAGACGCGATGTCGGGGGCCCCCGTCAGGGTCGTCGGCGACAAGGACACCGACACCATGGTCGAGGTAGTTCAGGAGGAACTTGCCGAGGTGGCCGTCGAAACGGACGACGAGGGGATCGTCGTCAAAGCCGACACCCTCGGAAGCCTCGAGGCCATCGCCAACTCGTTGCGAGAGGCGGAGATTCCGATTCTCAGGGCCGAGGTCGGCGACATCGCGCCACGGGACGTCAGCGTCGCCTCGGCCGTCGACGAGGGGACCCACCAGGCGATTCTGGGGTTCAACGTCGGCGTTCACGAGGACGCCACCGACCAGGCCGCCGAATCAGGGGTTCGGATCTTCCGGGACGACGTGATCTATCAGCTCATCGAGGATTACGAAGCGTACGTCGAGGAGATCGAGCAGCGCCAGCGCGAAGCCGTCTTCGAGAACGTCATCCGGCCAGCCAGGTTCCGGATCCTTCGTGATCACGTCTTCCGACAGTCCGGACCGGCCGTCGTGGGCGTGGAAGTGGCAACTGGCACCCTCGGGCGAAACGTTCCAGTCGGGTTCGTCGAGGATGGAGACTTCGAGCGGGTCGGCGTTCTCAAGACGATCCAGGACGAGGGCGAAGACCTCGACCAACTCCGAGCCGGCGAACGCGCCGCGGTCTCCATCGAAGGGCCGACGGTCGGTCGGGACTTCGATGAAGAGGACGTCCTCTGGGTCGACCTCCCGGAGAACCACGCGAAAGTGCTCGAGCAGGAACTCCGTGAGGATCTCCCGGCCGACGAACGCGAGGCCCTCGCCCAGTACCTCGAAATCCAACGCGAACGGGACCCATTCTGGGGGAAGTAGAGAGATGGTTTCTCGCGAAAATGCGGTGATAAGCGTGTTCGTCCTCCTGGCGCTCGGGCTGAGTTTCGGGACCGGCAAATTGGAGATGGTGCCCTCGGAGGTCAGTCTCGGTCTGCTGCTTTTCGTGGGTGTGATCGCGCCTATGGTCCTGAACGAATACTGGGACGGCTGATACGCGGAATGTGATACGGGGACGGTTAGTTGGGAACGGTTATGCGGGTCGGGCTAGTTGGGAGCTGAGAGCCGGAGCTGAGTCGATTTTCCGCGACCAACCGGGCGACGAGACGCGGGTTTTCCCCCAGTGCGGACACGAGTGAGCCGGCCGAGCAATTATTAATATGTGATTAAGGTTCTAATATTGTAAGCCCTTCATTCAGGATAATCCTTATGTGCACAACCATGAACGATACGATGTGATGCAACACGCTACCGAGTTCCACCAGATCACCGAATGTCCGTCTTGCAACAGCTTCTGGCGACGAACCGGCCGCCGGGCCGTTGGCATGGTCAATTACAGTGAAGACGACACGTGTCCAACGTGTCGAGCCAGTTAAGTAACAAATCAACGATAGACCTGCTCCACCTCTCCGTCGCCGAGCCCGCTACCTGGCCATCGGCGGTACGTCGTCTCCAAGCGCTTGTTTGACCTGCAGCGCTGCGCTTGCGGCCAAACCCCGGGCGACTTCTTCGAGGTCCTCCACCGGAATCGGGTCCTCAGCCGAGGCTTCGATCTCCGGCGTGAACCCCGCACTGACAGGGTTTCCGATTGGCGGCTGGACTGATACCGTCACCTGGGGCCCATCGTCAGAGCTCCCGACCCGAGAGCCGACGTGGTACTCATCGGGCAGGTGGCGCCGCGTCCGCCGCTCGACGTCCGAAACCTGCTCCTTGAGTGTTTGCCGCACCGCAGGGGAGAGATCCGCGCTTTCACCGTCACCGGGGCGGCCCGCGTACGGCGTATTTCCATACATTACACCTGATTAGCGGCTGCAGCGGCGTAAACCCTTTCGGTTACCTACCCCTCAGAGAATCGGCTCGGCCGTCCCGTAAACAGCGAGGACGACTGCGGAGGCGTACTCCCCACTCGCGGCCTCCGTCGAGGCGGTTTCGGTTTCAATCGAATCGGTCGACCAGTCCCGAAGCGCGAGCCCGGCTTCAATCCCCTCCGTGGCCCGCATTTCGACGGTCTTTGCATCCGACGGGCCTGAGGATTCGTAGAACAATCCCGGCCCCTCGCCGGTCGTCCAGGCGAGGCCGGCCGAGGCGACGCCAGGGCCAGCGACCGTCGCTTTGCCCTGAACGACGGTCAGTCGCTGGCCGATCGGACCCAGATCCGGCGCAGTTCCAACCTGGGTGACTGTACTGTCGGCCGGAATCACGGAGGAGACGGTCACAAGGTTGTAATTGTGCACGTTGGCTGCGGCCAGGGCTGCGTCATAAGCTGCAGTCTCAGTCGGGCCTCGGCCAGTGCCCCAGACAACCTGGATCGTCCCCATTTGCTCAGCGAAGGAGGCTCCCGAATTAATCCGTGTCGGTTCGAATTCGGCCGCTTCGGAAAACAAAGGGCGGTTCGAGCGGTATCAGCCACGAACCGCGAGCGAAAACGTTCAGTGAATATACGCCGTATACGGTGGCGAGTCACCCTCGGCGGCGTTTTCGAGTTTCTCCACTGCGTCTCGGAAGTCTTTCATCCGGACCGTTTCGCGGTCATCGCGGATGGCGAACATCCCAGCCTCGGTGGTAAGGCTCTCAAGTTGGGCCCCGTTGAAGCCCTCCGTCTCCCGGGCAAGCGTGTCAAAGTCGACGCGGCCCGCGAGGTTCATCTCTCCAGTATGGATGCGGAGGATTTCGGCCCTGGCCTCGTGGTCCGGGTCCGGCACCTCGATTAGCCGATCGAAGCGGCCCGGGCGAAGGATTGCACGGTCGAGCATGTCAAAGCGGTTGGTCGCGGCCATCAACCGGACCTCCCCGCGGTCTTCGAAGCCGTCCATCTCCGAGAGCAGTTGCATCATCGTCCGCTGTACCTCGGCGTCACCGGAGGTCTTCGAATCCGTCCGTTTGGACGCCACGGCGTCGATCTCGTCGA
>JAGXLJ010000174.1 GCA_018334775.1 Halodesulfurarchaeum sp. | reverse complement strand
GCGGCTTCGCCATCGCCCTCACCCTCGGCGGTGCGCTCACGTCGCCCTTCTCTTTCGCCGTCCCTTTTGC
The DNA here is from genome assembly GCA_018334775.1 of Halodesulfurarchaeum sp. Classification (GTDB taxonomy): domain Archaea; phylum Halobacteriota; class Halobacteria; order Halobacteriales; family Halobacteriaceae; genus Halodesulfurarchaeum. The sequence continues at coordinate 3,885 of JAGXLJ010000174.1, read as the reverse complement.
CTTCATCTACCCTTTGGCCGTCGCCGTCGGCCATTCCCTTGGAGGAACCCTGCCCGGGGCTCCCACCCCGATCCTCGGACCCCCCGAGTAGGGTCCGGACGTTCCCCTTCAGGGCGGCCACGCTCCGCGCGATCTGGTCGTTCTCCTTCCGAACCGTGTCCATCGTCGCGGAGAGGGTCCCGACCTCGGTTTCCAGGTCCTCGAGTCGGTCCTCGAGTTCGAGGACGCCTCCGTCTCCTCCTGTTCCTCCACCAGCGGCCGAACGGTCCGTGGCCTCATTGCCGAACCCGCCGGAATCGACGTCTCGGGACTTGCTGTCGCGTGGACCGCCGTCCCCACCGCCTCCCGCAGTCCCCCGGTCGAGCCCGTCGGTTGCCTGCTCGTCGTGGCCCTCACGACCGGCGTCGCTACGGGTGTCAGCACCGGCCTCCTCCGACATGACAGATTGAAACATAGTCCGGATGCTCATCCCGAGGAGTGCCCCTACCGCCAGGACCGCGAACAGCGGCGCGACCGCCGTGAGGGTCGACACGGCGGTTTGGAGCAGGGTGAGCATCCCGATACTCATCGTCCTGAATGTTGCCGATTTAGACTCTTTAAACCACCGTATCCAATAACATAACTGATAAATAACGGGTTTTCGTCCCCGACTCGGGAGTTAAACGAACCAGCAGATCGCTGAACGAATGGTCTGACGATAGTTCCAGCGGTCCCTGAGTGGAATCATCGTCACAGCTACCGGATTCTGTACCCGTGTCCGCCGGTCGTCCGACGGGGGCGCGGGACTGACTTAGCATCCCCACGGGTGCGACCGACCACTACGGCCTCCGTCACAGGGTCTTCGACTCTTCGGTGTCGCTCTTGCCGACGTACTCCCCTGAGTTGCCTTCGAGAGGGACCGACCTGCCGTGGTCGCCGCCCTCTTCGGCGACGATGGGGATGTCGTGGTTCGCGAGGACCGCGCGGGCCCGTTAGTCGGGACGCTCGCCGATCCCGGCGTCCTGATCGGAGACGTCGAGCATGGCGCTGTCGCCCGCGATCCTCGCCTCCACGGCGTCGAGGTTGGCTCCGGACTGCTCGAGTTCATCGAGGAGGTGTTTGGTCCCGGTGTCGGCAAACTTCGCTGGATCGCCGTCATCGTCTTCCTCCAGGCTCGGCAGCATTGCGTGGACCAGCCCGCTGATGCCGGTGTCCTCGTCGTGTAGCGCCACGCCGATGGAGGACCCGCGACCGCTGGGTGTGCGGGCGGCGCCGTTGGTTGCCACTTTGCCTTCGGTGATGCCGACTTTGACCCGGTCCCGGGCGGACTCCGCTTCTGGGTTCTCGACGCGCCCGTCGGAGATTTTCATCGCTCAGACTCCTTCGACGTCCGTATCGACCTCGACCCCACGCTCGACGAGCATCTCCTCGAGGGCCTCCTGGCGTTCCTCCTCGACCGGGCCCGCGTGGATTTGGGATTCCTCGCCGCCGTGCTCCTGCAGGAGGTCGGCCAGCGCCTCCTACTCCGGGAGTATGTAGATGTAGACACTGACGGTGTTGTCGATCCACTCGATGGCGCTCCGGAAGACGAAGATCTGATCGCGGGGACTCGCCACAGCAGAATCGGGGATGACGTCACCCCCTCCCGCCCGTCGCACGGTGGCGGAGCACAAGTCGATCGAGGTGTCGAGGTAGTCGGCCCGTCGATGACCCTGCTCACAATCAGGGTATCAATTTCCTCGACGCTGTCGCGTGCCATCGACCCGTCGCTCCCGTCATCCTGCAGGAGCGACTCCACGATCAGTTCCGGGCTTTCTTCGCCGAAGACACGGACCGTCTCGCCGCGAACCGGCCCCTCGAAGTGGAAATGACCCGCAGCCAGGTGGCAACCCCGAGTGCCTCTCCGGCGCCGATCCGGTCCACGAGTGAGAGTCTGGTGACGTGGACGGAGGCGTCGATGCCGGTCATCCGGTTCCCCGACTCGGTCGCTTCTTGAGCACCGGCGTGGGCGAGTCGATTGACGGTTTCCAGAGACTGGAGGTCCACCGTCATCTCAGGAGGGCACGACGTCCTGGATGGCCTGATGGACGAGTCGCCCCTGGGCCATCACTCACTCGTAGATGACCAGGCTGTAGATCAGGAAGACGAAACCGACGGTGGTCAGGCCGCTGTCGACGAGCAGGAGCGACCGGACCGCCTCGAAGTCCGTGAGGAACGCGGCTACCATGGTCACGGCAGCACCCGCGACCGCGAGGGCGAATCCCAGTGACAGGTAGAGCATCGCTCTTCTGGCGGTCTGGCGGTACGCGCGGATTGCCATCCCGACCATCGTGAGTCCGGCGACGACGACCCCGAGCGTAGTCCCCGCGTAGAGCAACTCGAGTATCCTGACTGACACCGTCGAGCGGTTCGATAGACCCTCTATTAAATCCATTTGCCCCAGTTTTCATGTTGATAACCGGGGGAGAGCGCCGCGTTCGCCGTCGAATCGCGCCACCGCCGCTGCCCCAGTGCCGGCTCCCGACCGGGCCGTTATTGCCCGGGAGTTGACCGGTGGCGTTCCTCGGTCAGGACTCCGAGAGCGTTCGCCAGGCCTGATCGAGTTTGTTCGTGACCTCGGTTCGCTCCTCGACGTGGACGCCGAGTTCGTCGTCGAAATCGACCCGAATCTCCTGCACGTTCCGCCGGTAGACCTTGATCCGCCGGCGGTCGTCGGAGAGGATGTTGTCGTGAAGTTCGAGGAGATCGTGTTCGGTCAATTCGTCGATCCGGCGGTAACACGTCGCGATCGGGATCTCGAGTTCGTCGCTTAGCTCCTGTGCCGACCGTGGCTCGTCGGTTGCCTCGAGGATTTCGGCGCTGTATTTGTTCCCCAGGGTCTGCAACAAATCGACAGAGGCCATCCGTTATCAGCGATTGAAGAGAGATTCGTATAAAACTGTCGACCCTATCGATGTCTGAAACGGGTCGGAACCCACCGTCCCGAACCAGCCCAGGAAACCCCGGCAGGTAGTTGATAGCGGGAGTCTGGCAGAAGGTTTCGGTCCGGATACCGACATCGCCTGTTAGAGTGGTGACTCGTTCTCCCCGATCATGGAGAAGGCGCTCGCGTTCTGGTGGACGGTGATACCTCCCTCCGAAATCTCGATCGGGAAGATGTCCGAATCGATGTTTTGCTTGCGCATCTTCGCGACCCAGACGTACCTGTTGACGCCCGTCTCTGTCGGCGTCTGGATCAGGTAGATGTTACCGTCAGTGAGGAAGTTCTCGAGGCCCACGTCCGATTCGGGAAAGGTCGTTCCCTGCTCGTTGATCATTAGCGTGGTGAGCCCGTTCTCGCGGAGGATATCCGTGAACTTCAGGAGATAGGTCCGCTCCTCGCGTTCGTTGTCGAAGAAGAGCTGGAACATTGTCAGCGAGTCGAGAACAAGGCGCTCGTAGCTGGCATCGTCGATGTCTCCCAGGAGTTTCTCAATCGAAGAACTGAAATCACCCTCACGGAGCAGCACCTGCTTGTCGTAGACCTTGATGTCGCCTGCCTCGACGTGTGCCTCCCAGTTCTCGAACCCGATGGAGGTGGCGGCCTCGGCGAGGTCGGTGGCGTTCTCCTCGAACGTGAGGTAGATGCCCCTCTCGTCGAAGCGTTCGACGCCGTTGTAGAGGTACTGGAGGCCAAAGATGCTCTTGCCTGCGCCTGGATTGCCACTGACGAGCGTGGTGGAGTTGCGAACGATGCCGCCGTTGAGGATGTCGTCGAGACCCTCGATGCCCGTCTTGGTGAGTTCGATCATGTCCTTGATCCCGGTGATAGGGTGGCAACAATCGGGCGGATGCGTTGAACAGTCATGGTTGACTCCGTTCAGATCTCATATTGTTTCAAGATCCGGCGTGGATTTTTCTCTCCCT
>JAGXLJ010000173.1 GCA_018334775.1 Halodesulfurarchaeum sp. | reverse complement strand
GCCGTCGAGTGGGTGTAGATCTCGGTCGTATTCGTGGCGTTCCTCCTCCTCAACGTGGGCGTGTCACGGCTGGAAACCCGGCTATTCGGGGCTCAAACGTCGAGCTGACGGCGGGGAGCGAGAGCCGTGAACCGCTCTCACAGAACCACTACTCCCCACGTCCAGCCGTGATAGCGGGAACCGGCGCAGCGCGGACTGTCTTCACGGCGACGCGCCCGAGAAGTGGTCGATCGCTCCGGCGTCTCCCTGTACCCATCACGACGGCGTGGACCTCACGCGATTCGGTCGCGTCGAGGATCAGCCGGATAGGACCCGTGTTCGGCGTGCCGGACGGTGTTCGTGACGCCGTGTGTCTCTGCCCCGGAGGCAGTGTCGTCTACCGGACACTCAAGCGCCGCAGCGCACAGCCTGCCGCCGCGCCGGCGCTCCGGGTCCAGCATGCCGAGTGGGCCGCTACACACCCTCGGGTTCCGGGTCGAGATGCGGTATCCCGACTCCTGCAGTGTGCCGTGGCGCGACGCACTCGTGGACCGCGTCTCTGAACAGCAGCACCATGCAGAGGGGAACGCCGTCGGTGTCCCCAACAGCTTCCGGAACGACGGTTAGGACTCCATCGCTCGCTCGAATCAGCTGTCGCTCCTCGTGTGCCGGCACCGCATCGTCGAAGATACGAGCCATCCTCGGCGCGGCGTACGTGTGGCCCGACTCGCTGGCGCTGCCGATTGGCCTCCATTTCCTGATGAACTTCTCGGTGAACAACATCTATGTCTTGACGAACGTCCGTAGGGTTGCGGAGGTCGTGCAGATGTTGCTCCGGACGACGGTCACCGGCCCGTCACAGTTCGTACAGGTGTATGAGCTGGTCAACACCGGAGCCTGGCTCTGTGTCGGCGCGCTCACTGCTGGCTACGTCGCGCTCCGGTACGGTGGCGCCGAGTCGCGGCTGACGTCGGCATACCTACAGCGAGCGTAACACACCGGCTCAGATCGACGAGCACTGGTAACCCGGACAGACACGATGCTGGACGCATTTACGACATGTGGCCTCACCACGTCGTGCGGCCCCGAGAGGGCTGCACACACTTGCACCAGGAGTTCGAACTATCGATCGAGGAGGATATCTTCAACGTAACGAGTATTGAGTGCCCGACGGTGGCCATCTATCAATTTAGTCGCATATTAGCCGCGGTGAGCCATCGGTAGACGTTGTTATCGTGGTGGATTGGGGGTACAGCCAAATCACACTGAACAACGAGCGGATGGTCCGCGGGCCATCGGATGAACGCGCGATGATTGCGTTCTGTTGTCAGTCGTAACTGATGTCTCTGGCGCCCATCTCACCTGCTGACGACCCTCTCTGTGTCTCACCTGCACCTACCAACCCGTCACCACCGGCTCAAGCCGTATTTAGACACTCAGAACGCGACAGCAGAGAGCAATGGTGAGTCAGGACCGAAGCGGATCCGACAGGTCGAGACGCCGTAGAAGGAGTTCACCACCAGTCGTGACGACCAGAACACCGAGACACGGTGGCAGCAGTCCGACGACCCACACAAGAAGGGCGAACAGCCCGCCAGACTCACCGCCCACCAAGAGGACAAACTCGCCGAGAGCCCACGTCACGCCGAACAACCAGACGAGCGACGTCCACGTTCCGTGGCTGACCAACAGGTACACCGGAAGCACGAACTGACCCGCGATTACGATTGCAAACCCGACCAGCACGGGGGCGACGACGGCCGCATCTCCGACCGGATCGAAAGCGAACCGCCAGAATACCAGCCGAGCCCCCGCCCACAGACCGAGCATGGTTGTCGCGTACGTCGCTCCACCGCCGACGAGCAGCTGGCGTCTCGTCGAGAACCGCCGACCGGCAACCGCTAAAGCGACAGCGCCAACCGCGACCACCACTGCGACGACCGTCGTCAGCGTCGGATCGAACGCGTGACGTGGCGTGAGCTGTCCCAGAACCGACCCGTTCCACGTGGGTATCTCCGACCACGACATCGCGTTCGTCCACATCATCTGGAGTTGATACGGAAGTAGTGAAACGCTCGTCTGCGCCCGACCAGTGAGTTCAGTCAGTGAACTCGACAGTTGGTCAATCATCGGGCCAGAGTACGTCTGAACGTCCCGAGCAGGTTGAAACACGCGAGTACGGCACGTCACCTGCACCATCTCCGGAACGTAAATCAGTCACTCGTTGACGTCTGTAGCGCGTCGGTACACCCACGAAGAACGAAATCACCGACCCAGAGCAAGGCAATGACGACACCCACCAACACGATCAGTGCCCGTGCGATTCCGTCCACGGCTCTCGCGGCTGAACTCGTGATTCCGAGTCTGATTAGAATCCCTAACGTGTCACGGGAGACCAATACGACATACTACGACTTTTCTGCGCGTCGATAATATATTCTTGGGGAAGTTTGGTCGCCGAGCAGGCGTGATGAACGGCTGATTCAGTGTCCAGAGAGAACTATCGATTGTTCTGCTAACTTCACTCTCTATTCAGAAGCTTATCCTTAGCAGATTCCGAGCAGATGGCGACTGTACGTGGTACAGTTACTGTCTTCTTACCACTCTCAAAAGAACAACCCCGAGACTCAGACGCGGTGTTTCTGAGTCAGCGTCACGGGGGCAATAGTCAACACACGTCCGAACTAACACGAGCGTATGAATCGCGTTCGACTCCGTTCCCACCGGAGGCGTCCTCGCCGGCTGTCGAAGCTGGCGACCCGGCGACGATTGTACGGAAGGGCGACGGGAGGCTAATGACCGACGAGTGTACTGCGGCGATCCCGGTGGACGCGTTTCCGGATCCCGTTCTCGCCTACGCTGTCGACGGTCGTGACGCACGCATCACGACGACGAACGCGAGCTTCGAGCGGCGGTTCGGAGATATCTCACCCGACAGTTTCGTCTCGACGGTATTCGATCGGTTTAGCCACAGTACTGCCACAGGGAATCAGGATCCGATAACTCACGTCGTTCGGGGCGACCGTGTCGGGATCTATCTTGATGGCTCCGGGGACCGAGGGACGTTTTTCACACGAGTGATTCCCTCCGAGGGAGGCGCCGGGTATCTCGTCTTCTCAGATCTGGCGGACTGTCCAACTACCGCGGAACTGCCCGCCGTCGATCAGGTTAGTAGCGTGCTTAGCCACGATCTGCGTAATCCGCTCGACGTCGCCAAGGCACATCTCACAGCAGCGCGAGAGACGGGCGATCCGGACCACCTCGAATCGGTCGCCGACGCACACGATCGGATGGAACGAATCATTCGCGATGTCCTCACCCGCACACGGGGAGACGCCGTCGTGGACCCGGCGGATCAGGTCACGATCGAAACCGTAGCGACGGACGCGTGGCAGTTAGTCGACACTGATGGGGCGATGCTCGACCTCATCGGACCACTCCCTACGGTCACTGCCGACGCTGATCGCGTTCGAAGACTGTTCGAGAATCTGTTCCGGAACGCCGTCGAACACGGGTCGACGGGTAACCGGGCGGAGCCCGGTGACAGTGTGGAGTACAACGCTACTGATGGCCTACGTCAGTCCGACGACAGCGTGGAGCACGCATCCACGAGCGGTCGGCCGGAGGCCAACGACAACGTCGAACGCAGTTCGATGAGCCACCGGTCGCAGACCCCCGATGACAGCGTAGAACACGACCCCACGGACACCCGGACGCGATCCGGAGATTCGGTGGACTTCGACTCGGACGCTCCCGCCTCGAACACTCACGGGGACCAGGGAGAACGGAGTCCGAGAACCCCTCAACAGCCGCTCGATCGAAGCGAAGAGACGACTCCCGAAGGCAGCTTGACCGTCACTGTCGGTGCGTTGGCGGACGGTTTCTACGTCGCCTACGATGGCACGGGTATCCCTGTCGACGAACGGGAGACGGTTTTCGAGCCGGGCCACTCAGGCACGAACGGCGGAACTGGACTTGGCCTCGC
>JAGXLJ010000172.1 GCA_018334775.1 Halodesulfurarchaeum sp. | reverse complement strand
GACGCTGGTGCGCTCGACGCTTCAATCGGACTCGCCCTACGTCAACCGGACGCTGGGCGATATCAACCTCGAAACCGAGACCGGGGTCCGGGTGATCGCAATCAGGCGTGGCGGTGATTGGGTCCTTAATCCCTCCGCGGAAACCGTGCTCGAAGCCGATAACGTGTTGTTATTGCGCGGCCCCGAGCCGGGCATTGCAACAGTGTACGAACGGGCCGCGGGCGAAACCTACGAGAAGCCGGCCGCGCCGGCGGTCGCGGACGAAGACCTCGATCGTGCGGTCTCTTCGCTGGTCCTGATGAAGAATATGAGTGAACTGGCGGTCGATCTGGCATACGGCAGTGTGCTGTACAATAGCGACCCGTTGGCGGAGGAGGTGGTCGAACTCGAGGCCGAGGTCGACGCGTTGAAGTCCCGCTTCGAGGCCTGGATCTTGCGGGCCGCAAGTCGCGCCGCCGAGCCGGTTTCCCTGCGCGGGTTGGTTCACATCGCACAGAGTACCGAAGTCATCAGTGACGCGGCCCTGGAAATCAGCGAAGGTGTATTGCGAGGACTGGGATCCCACGTGGTCGTGCAGGAAGCCGTCGAGGAGTCGGACGAAGTCATTACCCGGGTCACCGTGGAGCCGGGAAGCCTCCTCGATGGGACGACCCTCGGGGAACGGGCGGTCAAGACCGAGACCGGAATGCGCGTGACTGCGGTCCGTCGACCGGTCGAGGGCGGCGACGAGTGGGAGATTCAACCAGGTCCGGACACTGAGCTCCAGGCCGGTGACGTGCTGCTTGCGAACGGGACCCGCAGCGGTGCGGATATTCTTGCAGACCTCGCACGCGCCTCGAGCGCTGATCGGTGAGTCCGTCCCGCTGTTTCAGTGACACTGCGTACCGAACCCTACAAGGGCCCGGCGGACGCGTTTTCGGACAATGCAATCGTTGGGCACGGCGGAGGCTGATCCGGGGACGAAGGCGACGGGCCACCTGTCCGTCGGTGAGCGACGGGACGGCTCGGAACTTGGCCTCCCGGTCGCCGTCATTAATGGAGCCGAGGGTGGGCGGCACCTCCATCTCCAGGCGGTCAGCGACGGTGACGAACTCAATGGGCTTGGGGTACTTACACGGCTGCTTCCCCAACTTGACCCCGCGGAGATTTCGGGCACAATTACGGTCGTTGCCATCGCAAACATTCATGGGTTCCAGGTCGCCGAACACCGCAATCCGATAGACGACACCAAACTCAACCGGGCCTATCCGGGGGACCCGAAGGGAAGTTCCTCCGACCGGATCGCCCACGCGACCCTGGAGGCAGCGACTGAAGCCGATCTCGTCATCGACCTGCATCAGGGCTCGACGAGCCAGATGATCGACGAAACGCGGGTGCGTTGTGGGCGACACCATCGCTTGCACGAGGAGTGTCTCGAACTCGCTCGGGTTTTCGACGCCGGCCACGTCCTCGACCAGCAGGGTCCGGAGGGGCAACTAGCGCGAGTCGCGCCCGACGCCGGGGTGCCGACGATCGACCCGGAACTCGGTGGAGCCGTGGGCTGGGACGATTCGAGTATCGACGTTGGCGTTCGGGGTGTCACCCGCGTATTGAACTATTACGATCTCCTCGACGGCCAGGTGAGCCCCAAAGACCAGATCCGAGCCAGTGGCTTTGACCGGTATGGGGCCCCGGTCGGTGGATTGGTTTCGTTCCAGCAAACCCTCGGTGACCGGGTCGAGCCAGGTGAACCACTGTTCACGGTTTTGGACCCGTTTGGGGCCGAGAAAACCCGCGTCGCGGTCGACCAGTCCGGGATCTTCTGGCGGGCCCGCCGATTGCCCCAGGTCGCTACGGGGGAGTACGTCTGTTCGGTCGGCACGGGGTTCGAGGAGTAATGGCGCCGGGTCTGGTCTGTGCAGACTGTGGTCGCACCTACGAGGCCGGCCCGAACGAACCGTGGCAGTGTGCCTGTGGAGCTCCGTTGGAACTCAACATGGAACCGGCTCTCGGTGACCCACCACAAACGTTTGACCGAGAGGCCGGCCTCTGGGCCTTTGATGCTTTCCTCCCCGTCGACCGCGAGGTAACTCTTGGGGAGGGGTGGACACCGCTCGTGGACGCCCCGACCTGGGACGCCACATTCAAACTCGAATACGTGTTCCCGTCTGGCAGTTTCAAGGATCGGGGTGCAACGACGACGCTCTCTCGGGCTGTGACACTCGACGTGGACCGGGTCATCGAGGATTCATCCGGTAATGCTGGCGCCTCGATTGCCCTGTATGCGGCCCGCGCCGGCATTCCGGGGGAAATCTATGTTCCAACTGGCGTCAAACCACCGAAGCGAGCTGCGATCGAGGGGACGGGAGCGACTGTCGTGGAGGTCGATGGAGCGAGAGCCGACGTGAGTCAGGCGGCTCGCGAGGCCGTGGCGGCGGGGAAGGGCTGGTACGCAAGCCACGCCTGGAACCCCACATTCTACGCCGGCACGATGACGGCCGCCTATGAGATTGCCGTTCAGCGTGGGTTCGAAGCGCCGGACGCAATGGTCGTTCCGATCGGTCACGGGACGCTCTTTCTGGGCCTCTACCGGGGTTTTGCGGCTCTCGAATCGGCCGGCTGGATCGACCGGATGCCACGGTTGCTCGGGGTCCAGGCTGCTGGGGTGGCCCCAATCGCCGAGACTGTCGGAACGGCAGCGGGGACCCAAACCAAAAACGAACTCGCCGACGGTATTCAGATCGCTGAACCGGTCAGAGCAGCCCAGATAACACGGGCTGTTCGAGAGACCAACGGGACGGTGATCGCCGTCGCGGAGGAACAAACCCGCGCTACCTGGCACACGCTCCACCGGGCTGGGTTCCACGTCGAACCGACGAGCGCAGTGGCGGTTGCTGGCCTTGAGGCCTATCGAACACACGGGCTCGATCGCGATCAGGATGTCGTGGTACCGCTCACCGGGAGCGGACTGAAAAGTGCGTGACCTGTTCCCGATCCGATCCGGCTATCGCATTTCCGCGAGGTCGACGAACGCCCCTTCCTCGGCCGTCATCCAACGTGTCATGAGGGCGTCTTCGTCACAGGACATCGGATACAGTGTACACTCCGCGCCGCTCGAGTACTCCTCGATACGGTGGGCGAGGTCCCCGTGGTCCCTGTCCTCCTCATAGGTGCCGGAGTAGCGGGACATATGAAACACTATGCAGCGCGCCGGTTTGTAAGTACCCGTTTTATCATCATATAAAGGGATTTCGAGGGACGATAGCGGGTATTTAGAGGCCGTGTGAAACGGTCACGAACGGCCATCTGAGGTGGCTGGATGCCACTCGTCTGACGGCATTCAAATACCCGGGTTTGCCACCGTTGTGGCGGGGAGACCATCCGGCCGAGTCACTGTTCAGGATGGGTCGGAGCATCGAACCCAGCCCTCACCAGCGGCTTTGCAATGTGCCGTCTGGCACACGGAGGTACTTCGTACCAACCCTCCTCGAGTTCCCGATCGATTCCGACCACGGATTTCGAGTCTGTGGCCGTCCCACAGTCGCGACATCGATAGCCCTGGGTGGCACCGGCACTTTTCATCCGACGGCCACAGGTCGGGCAGGTGGGTGTAACCCCCTTCTGCTCAAGTAGCTCTCTGACCGCGAACTTCTCGAGTTTGAGGGTCCCGTCACCGACCTCTCCGGCGACAGTAATTCGATCACCGACTCGAAGGGCCCGGACCCGATCCCGGAACCGTTTGGTCGGTTCGAAGGCGACACAGGGGAGCCTGCCGGTTCCATCCGCGATCGTCACAAAGACATGCCCGCCAGCGCGGGTTTCAGGAGGCTCGATTACCCGACCCGTAACCGTATAGGCGCGATTGTCCCTAACATTCTCAATCGGAGCGCCCCGGAGGTGAACGTCGGTCCCCTGGTTGGTTTCGAAAAGCGCCTGGGTATGAACTGGTTCGGACTCGATTTCGGCTGCCAGCCGTGCGACGACGTGGCCCCC
>JAGXLJ010000171.1 GCA_018334775.1 Halodesulfurarchaeum sp. | reverse complement strand
CGATCACAAATTCTCGAACCGGGAGCGGCCTTGTCTCGACTTTGACATGGGCCTCTGTGCCGCCCCCTGTACCGGGGAGATCGATGCGGACGCCTATACCGAGCGAGTCGAGCGCGCCAAAGCCTTCTTCGAGGGGGAAACCGGCGCGCTGGCCGAACCGCTTTCTGCCGGGATGGACACGGCCGCTGGGGAACAGGCGTTCGAGCGGGCCGCCCATCTCCGGGATCGGCTCCAGACTGTCCGGGCCTTCCACGGAACAGGTGGGGACGCCGTCATCGATACCGACGGGACCCGAAGCGTGGACGTGCTCGGAGTCTCTATGGAAGGTGGGCAGGCCACCGTGGCACGCCTGCACAGCGAAGGTGGCAAACTCGTGGATCGGGAGCAATATCGGGTCGACGTGCCCGGAGATGGCGATGGCGTCCCAGCGATCCTGGCCGCGTTTGTCCCACAGTTCTACGCCGAACGCGAACTCCCGGATACGTTGTTACTCCCCCAATATCCCGATACCGGAAAGTTGCGCGATTGGCTGGAGGCTGAAGGTGTGTCGCTCCGGGTACCGGGAGCTGGCCGCGAGGCTCGGCTCGTGGACCTCGCGATGAAAAACGCGCACGAGGGACCGCGGGAGAGTGACGGGCATCGGATGCTCGCAGACGCACTGGACATCCCCGTTCCGACCCGGATCGAGGGGTACGACGTCAGTCACGCAAGCGGTCGTGATGTCGTCGGGAGCAACGTCGTCTTCGTCGATGGCCGGCCGAAGAAAGCCCACTATCGCCGGAAGAAGCTCACCGAGACGAACGACGACTATGCGAACATGGCCCAGTTACTCAGGTGGCGGGCGGGCCGCGCCGTCGAAGGCCGGGACAAGCGGCCGGACCCGGATCTCCTGGTAATCGATGGTGGCGGGGGGCAACTCGAGGCCGCTCGCGTTGCGGTCGATAGCCTTGGGTGGGACGTACCGATCGTCTCGCTGGCAAAATCCGAGGAGATCGTGCACACGCCGGACCGGCAGTTCGACTGGACGCATGACTCGGCCCACTTGCATTTGCTCCAGCGGGTGCGGGACGAAGCCCACCGGTTTGCCGTCCAATACCATCAAACGCTGCGCGATGACGTTTCGACCGTCCTGGAATCCGTCGACGGGATCGGCTCGACGCGCCGTCGACGGCTCTTGCGGCGGTTCGGGAGTGTGGACGGAGTCCGGAATGCGACCGAGTCAGAACTGCAGGACGTGCCGGGAATCGGGGCGGAGACAGCCAGGCAACTCGCACGGCGGTTGTGACCGCAATCGGGTTCGGTCACTCAGGTGTGGCTTCGAGTGTGACTTCGTGGATCTCGAGTGTCGGGTGCCCTTCGAACATTTCCCGAGGGGCGTCCGAATCGTGGGCCGTTTCGAAGGCCGCACTCTCGGTCCACGCCTCGAAATCGGACAGCGAGTCCCAGACGGTCATTGATACGAACGTGTTCGTGTCCTCCTCTGCCGGTCTGAGCAGTTGGAACTTCCGGAACCCGTCGCGGGTCTCCACATCACCTTCGCGGCTTTTGAACTGCTCGACGAAGTCGTGCTCGTAGCCCTCGGCGATCTCGAACCGGTTTTGCACGACGATCATACACACAGTCCCCGCGAAAACAGCCTAACAGTTGGGGTTCCAGCGAGTTACTCGACGGGAACCGTGTCGTCCTCGGGGGCCGGCTCGATCCCCGAATCCAGGTCGAACTCCCGTTGGAGGGTCCGGATGCGATCGCGGATGTCCGCTGCGAGTTCGAACTCCAGGTCCGCGGCGGCCGAGTCCATCCGGTCTTCGAGTTCGGTGATCAAGGCAGCGGCTTCCGATTCGTCGCTTGGGTCCATGTCAGAGATGGACTCCGTGGTTTCGCCCGAGCCAGGGAGGTCGATATCCCCGACTGGTTTCTCGATGGTCGTCGGCTCGACGTCGTGATTCGCGTTGAAGGTCCGCTGAATTTCGCGTCGGCGTCGTGTTTCATCGATTGCGGCTTCCATCGCGTCGGTCACCTCGTCGGCGTACAGGACGACTTCGCCGCCCAGGTTCCGGGCGGCCCGGCCCATCGTCTGAATGAGTGAGGTTCGAGACCGAAGGAAGCCCTGTCGATCGGCGTCGAGAATCGCGACGAGGGAGACTTCGGGGAGGTCCAGCCCTTCACGGAGTAGATTGATGCCGACGAGAACGTCGAACTCCCCGATGCGCAACCCTCTGATGAGTTCGTGCCGTTCGAGCGTGTCAGTCTCATCGTGCATGTACTCCACCGCGACTCCCGCCTCCTCGAGGTACTCCGTGAGGTCCTCGGCCATGCGTTTGGTGAGTGTCGTCACCAGGACCCGTTCATCGCGGTCGGTTCGCTCGTCGATCCGAGTGAGGAGGTCGTCGATCTGCTCCTCGGCTGATTCGATCTCGATGCCCGGGTCGAGGAGGTACGTGGGGCGAACGATCTGTTCGACCACCTGGCCCGAGACATCTCGTTCGTAATCGCTCGGTGTGGCGCTGACGTACAACATCCGGTCAGTCCGGTCTTCGAACTCCTCGAAGGTCAGCGGCCGATTGTCATAGGCTGTCGGGAGGCGGAAACCGTTATCCACCAACGACTCCTTGCGAGAGCGGTCCCCTGCGTGCTGGCCCTTGATCTGGGGCACCGACCGGTGGGACTCGTCGATGACAGTCAGGAAATCGTCGGGAAAGTAATCCAGCAGCGTGTAGGGCGCTTCGCCCCGTTCTCGATCCGAAAGATAGAGCGCGTAATTCTCGATTCCGGAACAGTAGCCGGTTTCCTGGAGCATCTCCAGATCGAAGGTCGTCCGCTCCTCGATGCGTTGGGCGGCGACCAAATCACCCTGGCGCTCGAAGTACCGCACCCGCTCTTCCATATCAGATTTGATCAGCTGGATGGCGTTTTCAAGACGCTCCTCCGGCATTGAGTAGTGTTCCGCTGGATGGACGAGGACCGCCGGTTCCTCGGACTTGACCGTTCCTTCGAGGGGGTCGAGTTTCGAGAGGCGATCTATCTCCGCACCCCAAAATTCCACACGAACGGCATACCGACCGTACATCGGGAAGATTTCCACGGTATCCCCCCGAACGCGGAAGGTCCCCTGGGTGAAATCGACGTCATTGCGCTCGTAGTTCAGGTCGACGAGCGCGGCCAGGAGGTCGTCCCGATTGATCCGCTCACCCTGTTCGAGTCGCAAGGCCATCTCCTCGTAGTTTGTCGGGTCACCCAGCCCGTAGATGGCCGAGACGGAGGCAACGACAATCACGTCGTCCCTGGTAAGCAGCGATCGAGTCGCGGAGTGCCGCAGTCGATCGATCTCCTCGTTGATCGAGGCATCCTTGTCGATGTAGGTGTCCGATTGCTCGACGTAGGCCTCGGGCTGGTAGTAATCGTAGTAGGAGACGAAGTACTCGACGGCGTTGTCCGGGAACAGCGTGGTAAACTCCTCGTAGAGTTGCGCGGCCAGGGTCTTGTTGTGGGCGATGACCAGGGTCGGCATGTCGATCTCCTCGACAACCCAGGAGACGGTGTTGGTCTTCCCGGAACCGGTCACCCCAAGCAGCGTCTGTTTGTCCATGCCGGACTCGAAACCTTCGACCAGTGCCTCGATGGCCTCCGATTGGTCGCCAGCGGGGTCAAAGGGGGCGTCCACCCGAAACGGCCGGTCCAGTTCGGGCCGGTCTGGGGCGAGTGGGCCTGCCGTATCGCTCATTACCTGGATTTAGACGCCCAGTAATTTACATCCGGCCCAAGCGGAGATTCCGCTGAGTGTTTATCGTAGCGAGCAGGTGACACGGCGAGACACGGCCACAGTGTGCCACGCCACCGGGAATCCCAGCGGCCGAGGATTCGCCAGCAGTCTGCGATGACTGGCCGGAGTTGCCTCGCTATTTTCGGGCTGTGGCCGGCGGTTCACTCACATGGGCCGGGTTGGGCCGGTTGTCCCTGATAAACATATGGGCCCGGAGGGTTGCCGGTAGCGAG
>JAGXLJ010000170.1 GCA_018334775.1 Halodesulfurarchaeum sp. | reverse complement strand
GGAGCACGAAGAGGGTCACGATGAGCTGGGCGTGGAGTTTCCATTCCCGGCGGACGAGTCGAACGTAGCGCTCGACGGTCGCGCGAAGCTGGGTCTTTTCGAGGCAATTTGCGACGCTCATCTCAGGTCCCTCCGAAGTGGGCGGCCCGATCGGACCACACCAGTTGGATGACGATCAATCCACCGACGAGGACGAAGAGGACGATCGACTCCGTGGCGGCGAGGCCCATCTGGCTCTGGCTGAACGCCGTTTCGTAGAGGTGATAGATCAGGATCGAGGTCGAGTTCCCTGGCCCCCCGCTGGTCATCACGTCGATGACCGGGAAGGGGAGGAAGAAGGCATAGACGGTGTTCATGATCAACAGGAACGCGAGCGTCGGCGAGATCAGGGGCACGTACACCCGCGAGAGCAGTTGGAGGTGCCCGATCCCGTCGAGTTTTGCCGTCTCGTTGATCGTCTCCGGGATGGAACTCAACGCCCCGATGAGGAAGATGACGTTGTAGCCGACCATCTTCAAAATCGAGGTACCCGAGACGACGACGATGGCCTGCGTGCTGTTTGACACCCAGTTGACTTCGAAGCCGAGTGCCTGTTCGATGAGGTAGGTGAGAATGCCGACGGATGGCTCCAGCAGGAACACCATGATCGTCGCGACAATGGTAAAGGAAAACGAGTACGAGAGAATAGCCGAAACCAGATAGCCCGAGGTTCCCACCGCGACGCGGTAGATCAGGTAGCTGAGGTACAGCGCGATGGCCATCGACCCCACCACGACGATGGCCGCAAAGACGAGCGAAATGAAGAAGCTGTAGTGATAGTTCGGACTTTCGAGCAGCCAAACGAAGTTATCGAGTCCGACGTAGATGCGGTTCGCCCCCGCCGCGACCGTCTGGTAGAGCGCGAGTCGGAAAGTCTTCAGTGCGGGGTAGTACAGAAACGCCACGCTGACGACGAGGGTGGGCAACAACAGCAGATACGCCTTCCAGTCCTGCGTGTAAATTTCGCTCATCGATTGGGAGACCTGTGGGTCATCGATTGGGGAGTGCGTTAGCCCCGGACGTATCGCGCGAGTCGTCTGTCGCCGAAGTCTTTGGCCGCCTGGGCCGCCGCGTCGACGGCAGTTCCCTGAAGCATAGTGTCAACTTGTCGCTCCAGCTCTTTGAAGACCTCCGCGCTCGGACCCATGAGGATGCCCTGATTCATCGGATATTCCTCCCACGCCTCGTATTGATCGAACGCCACGCCGAAGGCCGGGTTGTCTTCGTAGAAGTTGTTCTCCTGGAGCACAGTGAAGGATTCTTCGTGGGACGGGAAGTACCCAGTCTCCCTGGAGTACAGGGCCTGCTGTTCCGGACCGGTCATGTTTTCGAGGAACTTCCTGATCGCGTCCCGCTCGGCCTCGGACCGATCCTTGTCCGTGACCCAAACAGCGGCCCCACCCATGTTGTGCCCGATCCGTTCACCGGGCACCGGGAGCGGGGCGACACTCGCATTGATGCCACTGTCTCTGAAGCCTTCGAGGAGATACGCGATCGAACCCGAGGAGTCCATCAACATGGAAGAAACCCCGTTCTGGAAAGCCTGTTCGGCTGCCCCCCAGTCCTTGATTCCGGGGTTGAGGTACGCGTCACCGAGATCGTTGACCCACCAGTCAAAGAGGTCCACGGCGGTATCGCTGTTGTAGTAAACTTCCGTCGGCTCCCCGACCCGCCCGTTCTCCTTGTCGGCGACGAAGGCCTCCTGCTCGCCCATCCAACTGTGAACCCACCAGTTGTGATTCGGCCAGGTCACGCCGTAGTCCGCAACCCCCTCGTCGACGATCGTATTAGCAGCCGTGGCGAGTTCCTCGAGGGTGTCCGGCGGAGAGTCCGGGTCGAGCCCCGCCTCCTCGAAGTGATCCTCGTTGTAGTACATCACGATCTGGGAGTTGTTGAACGGAATCGACCACGTCTTCCCCTCGATGACGCTCGTCCCGAGGGCTGGGCCCACGTAGTCGTCGGTGGGGACGTCCGGCCAGATGTCCTCGACCGCGGTCATGAACCCGCTATCGCGGGCGACGATCGCGTCCTTCTTGTCGATGTGGCCGATGTCCGGGGGATTGCCCGCGTTGGCCGCGTTGAAAAGGGCCGTCCGGGACTCGGTGTAACTCCCCTGTGCGGACATGTCGACGGTAATGTTCGGGTACTCCTCTTCGAAGTTCGAAACCATCGCGTTGAACGTCTCCTCGTAGTATCCGCCCCATGCCGGCCAGAAGCTGATGGTTACCTCCTGGTCTTCGACGGTCCCGGCCGCGGTCGTCGTACCCGCCTCGGTCGTCCCGTCGCCGGTGTCGTCGCCGTCACCCGCGCACCCGGCAAGCCCGACAACCGCCGCCGCACCGCCGGCTTTCAGTAGTTTTCGCCGTGAATACGTCTTCCCGCCGGTATCCGGGTCGTTCGGTAACATGTGACTATAATCTGGATTCTAAGTCCACTTGCAAAAACTTTACTGCCCCAGTTCGAACGGGACCGTCGGCTCGTACGAGCCCGCTACCTCCGAACCGATCCCTCGGTCACGCTTCGTCCTGACCCGGTTCGGCCGAGTGATAAAGCGCGTCGTCGTCGGCCGGGTCGAAGAGGTGCAGCCGGTCCTGGTCGAATCCCAGCGAGATCGTTTCCCCCTTGGAGACTATCGCGTGCGCGTCGAGTTCGACTGTCACCTCCTGATCGCCGGCCCGCCCGTGGACAAGCAACGACTCGCCCAGCGGCTCCGTGATATCGACGGTCAGTTCGAGGACCGTTCCCGGCTCGTTTTCGTCGGGGTCCGCTCGGTGTATATCTCCAGGTCTCACCCCCAGAAGTGCATCCGTACCGGTGAGCGTGGAGGGGCCGTCCGTTCCGGGAAGCGGGAGCCTGAAATCCTGTGGCCCGACCGTGAAAGTGGCGACGTGGCCACCGTCCGTCTCGCGGATTTCGACGGGGAGCATATTCATCGGCGGTTCCCCGATGAAGTCCGCCACGAACTGGTTCTCCGGGAAATCGTAAAGCGCCGTCGGCGGATCGACCTGCTGGATCTCGCCGTCCTCCATCACCACGACCTTGTCCCCGAGGGTCATGGCTTCGGTCTGGTCGTGGGTCACGTAGACGGTCGTGGTCCCGAGTTCGTGATGGAGTTCGCGTAGTTCGGTCCGCATCTGAATGCGGAGTTTCGCATCGAGATTCGAGAGCGGTTCGTCGAGCAAGAGCACGTCGGGGTCCCTGACGAGCGACCGGCCCAGGGCGACACGCTGGCGTTCCCCGCCGGAGAGCTGTTTCGGCTTCCGATCGAGGAGGTCGGTGATACCCAGCACCTCGGCAGCCTCGGACACCCGTGCTTCGATCTCCTCGCTCGAATAGGACTGCCCGCCGGCGTTCATGCCGAAGACCATGTTTCGACGTGCAGTCATGTGTGGGTACAGGGCGTAGTTCTGGAACACCATGGCGACGTTGCGATCCTTCGGCTCGACCGCATTCATCCTCCGGTCGTCGAAGTACAGGTCCCCCTCGGTGAGCTCCTCCAGGCCGGCGATCATTCGCAGGGTGGTACTCTTCCCACAGCCGCTCGGTCCGACGATGACGACGAACTCACCCGGCTCGATTTCGAGGTCGATGTCCTTCACGGCAACTACTGACCCGTAGTCCTTAGTTGCCCTCTCCAGAGAGACCCGGGTTTCAGAATCGGCGGCCATCTATTTGGGCCAGCTTTTGCTGCCGCATATATAATTCTTTGCCGACGGGAATCCCGGGTGACACAGACCGGGTAACTGGAACGGGCCCCCGGCAAGGGAGACAGCCACCGTCGGCGCCCGTTCGATGCAGGGGCTTCGCCATTGAAATTCTGTAGCGTTATCAAATCATATTTCCCGGAGCTATCCCGTTGTTTCTATTCTTGTTTATTTTAATTTTGTACCGGACTATTCAGTTTGCAGTCAAATCGTACAGAGTGTTCACATTAAATTCCCCAGATCGGAAGAG
>JAGXLJ010000169.1 GCA_018334775.1 Halodesulfurarchaeum sp. | reverse complement strand
GGAGAATACAAGGTCCCAACTGACGAGCGCTTTTCGGACATCGATCATCGAGTCACCCCCGCGGAGTATCAAGCGGTCCTCTCTCACGCCCGGTCGGTGGGGCTGGAGCGGGTCGAGTACGATGCGGCCATGGCGGGGGAATCTGTCTCCACGTTTCTGGGGTGATCCAATCTGCTGGACAGCAATTGCGCTGGGGACCGCTCTCAGTCGAACTCCTGCCAGTTCGTTACCATCGTGGCGCCAGCGAGGAACACGATTGCCAGGACTGTGAGCATCCCTGCGGTCACCCAGACACCCTCGGACGAGTCGAGGATCATCAACTCCCGGAGACTCCGGTGGAAGTGAGTGACGGGGCTGAATTCGGCGACGGTCTGGAGGGTCCGGGGCATGAGGTCCAGTTCCCAGAAGATTCCCGAGATGAACATCAACGGCAACGCGATGGCCCCGCCCAAACTGATCGCCGAGCCAGGGTCATCGATAAAGCCGCCGACGATCATGCCCAGGGCGGTAAACGCGATGGCCCCGAGCAGAATGAGCCCGATCGCGAGCGGGCCCGGAACCGCCGTCACCCCGAAACCGACCCAGGCCACCCCGATCAAGACGAGTGCGATCCCGACAGCCAGAATCGACTGTTGGATCACGTTCGCCAGGATCCATTCGTGTTTTCGCAGGGGCGTGGCGGCCAGGCGCTTGAGCGTTCCATCGCGCTTGTGATTAGCGACCGCAGACGGAACGGTCATGACGCCGTTGATAAGGATCATCGCCACGATGAACGCCGGCAGGAAGTAATCGGCTGCACCCAGATCTGCCTGGCCCCGTTCCTCCGCACCCAGGGCCACGGTCGGCTCTTCGATACCGATCGCCCGATTGTTGAACGTCGCGATGACACTGTCGATGATACTTCCGACCGCCCCGCTGGCCTCGTCGTCAGGGACCGTCAAAAGGGTTACGTGGACTGCTCCCGGTGATGTTTTGCCGGATCCAGCACTCGACAGTTCATCAAGTCCCTCCTGAATCGAGTCCTGCTGTGCAGTGGACAGGTCCGCCTCGGCGCGCGATATCGTATCCTGGATCACGACTTTCCGCACCCGGGCGCTTTCCTCTCTAACCCGTTCGTCGAATCCCTCTGGAATGACGAGGACACGGGTCTGCCCTGTTCGTTCTTCGATGTTCTGTGCCGTCGATAGGTCCTCAGTTCTCTCGATTCGGTCGACGGTCAGTGGATCGACGGTCTGGAGTGCCTCGATCAGTTCGACCGACAGTTCCGTCGGTGTCCCGTCGGCTTCGAGGTCGTTGTTCTGGACGCCGATTTCGAAGTCTGTGGGGCCCCCGGCGAAGACGGTGCTGAAAATCAGCAGCAAAATCAGGGGGAAGAGGAGCGCAAAAAACACGGCTTCGCGGTTTCGGAACCAGTCCGTGAGCAAGGTGCGGGTCAATTGCACGAGGCGTTTCATGTCCGCTCACCGCCCGGCGTTAGCGATTTTCCTGCGAGTTCCAGAAACACGTCTTCCATGTCCGCGCTCACCAGGTCGATGGCATGACCCATGCCCAGGTCGTGGAGCGAACTGTAGGTGTCCTGGGCCGCTTGGCGGTCCTCGAAAACACCCACCAATTCACCGTGTTCCCGTTCGTGGACGGTTCGTGCGGTCGATTCCAGTGTCGATTCGACGGATTCGTGGTCGGACTGGGCGGTATCCGCTGGGAGGTGGACGACGATTTTCACCGTCCCTGCGTAGCGGTCGATGAGTGCCGGGACGGTATCGACAGCCTCGATGTGGCCGTCCACGAGCAGCCCGACCCGATCGGCGAGATATTCCACTTCGTCCATGTAATGGGTGGTCAATACGACAGTCGTCCCCTGAGCCGGAAGTCCCTCGATTTGCTCCCACGTCGTTCGTCGCGCCGAGGGATCAAGGCCAGTCGTCGGCTCATCGAGAAAGAGGACCTCGGGGTCGCTTACGAGGGCCATCGCGATTCCGGTGCGCCGTTGATAGCCACCTGAAAGGGAGTGGAACCGTTCATCAGCGTACTCATCGAGCGCCAACTCGGCGAGAACGTCCTCGACTGCAAGGGGGTCTGAGTGGAGGTCTCGGACGAGAGCGACGTTTTCTCTGACAGTCAGCCGCTCGAAGGTATGAAACGACTGGGGAACAACCCCGATCCGATCTTTGATCGTTTCGAGCCCGTCCTGGATCGGGATATCGAGGACGGTCGCCGAACCAGCCGTCGGGCGTCTGAGTCCCTGGAGGATCTCGACGAAGGTCGTTTTTCCGGCCCCATTGGGCCCGAGCAGCCCGAAAATCTCCCCATCGTGGATCTCGAGGGAGACGTCGTCCACGGCGACGGACGATCCGTACTCCTTGCGGAGCGCATCGGTTCGAATGACCGCCGCGGAACCGGATCCGGCCATGTAATATTCATAATTATTGACACACGGGTAAATAAGTTGGCTCGAATTGGTGCACGTGAAGCGGTTGGGGACGGATCTGACCATCTATTTTCTCAAGACGGATTTTCTCGCTCCGACTGCGAGGGGTGGTGGCGCTGTGGATCCGGGTTCCCCCGTTCGGACACCAGGGGCCGTGAACCACCAGAAATGCAGCCAAAGTCGGCCTCGCTCGCCCTTGTGGCCGAGTTAGACCACAAGTACCGCTCGGTCCGCGGTCCGCACGGTCCGCTCTGTGACACTGCCCAGGACCGTTCGTTCGAGCGTCCCACGACCGCGAGCGCCAAGCACGATCAGGTCAGCGTCCCGCTCGTTCGCGTGCTCGTTGATTACCGTGTGTGGGACGCCGGTTTCCACGGCTGTGGCGGTAGCAAGGCCAGCTTCCTGGGCCCGCGCTTGTAAATCTTCGACTGCCCGTTCGCCATCGGCTTCGAGGGCCTCTTCGATCGCCGCCGTGTCGGACAAGCCCGATTCGACCACGTAGAGTCCCTCTATCGAGGCATCGAAGGTCTCGGCCCATTCGAATGCCGTATTTTCTGCTTCTCTTGAGCCTTGACTGCCATCCGTTGCCACTAGCAACGTCTCGTACCCGCCGGTCGGGACCGTCGACTCGTCAGGAACTGCCAGAACTGGATGGGCCCCCTGCCGGAGCACCTCGACGGTCGTGCTTCCGAGAAGGGGTCGGGTGAGTTTACTCCCACCGTGTGTTCCGATCGCGATCACATCGGGATCGATTTCCCCCGCCACCGTCGTGATCATCTCGGCCGGAGCGCCGTCCCGGAGGTGCCCTTCGAAATCGACTCCTGCCGCCTCACAGTGCCGTTCAATTGTGTCTATCGCTGCTTTCCCCCGTTGTTCTTCTGCCTCCTGCACTGTCGGGGATTCGATGCCAAGGTCATAGTCAGCGTTGGGCGTCAGATGGACCGCGTAGAGCCCGTGGACTGTGCCATCCATCTGGCCAGCGATGGTTACGGCGTGCCCGATTGCCTGTTCCGCTGCGGGACTGCCATCCGTCGGAACGAGTACTGTGCTCATACCTCAATGTATGTGCTCCTGACATTTTTGTATTATGTAAACATACCTATATGGGATTTCCCCGAACCCAGTCCCAAGCGAACCGGGCAGCCCGGTTCCGGATACATCAACGAAATTATCCGAGACCCCACTAGTGGATCCTGACAGTGGTTCTTCGCGGCCGAAACAAGGCCGCGGCTTCCAGCCATTTCTCCATCAAAACCACTCGCATCGACCGGCTCAAACGCCGGTTTGATAGCGCAGAATGCCGGCGATCCCGCCGAATGCGGTAAGCAACTGGTCCCCCTTTTCGAAGTCGGTCGAAATAAAGTGGGTCTCCGTTCCCCGCTGTTCGGCGATGGACATCAGGTGTTCGATGGCGTCATCCCGTTCCACGGTTTCGGGGGGTTCCCCACACTCTTCACAGGTGTGTTCAGGCGTCTCGTGTCGGGGGTCGATCAGTTCGCGATCAGTGTGTCCCTCGGGGCACTCGTAGGAGACGACGTCTCGCCGGAGGTCTTCGGACAAGAGGAGGGTTTC
>JAGXLJ010000168.1 GCA_018334775.1 Halodesulfurarchaeum sp. | reverse complement strand
CGAACCCTTAACCGCCAGACCGAACAATTTATCGAAAGATGGCTGCAGGACGGACAGACTCCGTGGACCACCCGCTGATCGAGGCGGGAACGATCGAAGACCGGCCCTACCAGAGCGATCTGGTCGAGGCGGCCGGCTCAGCCCATACGCTCGTCTCCCTGCCCACCGGACTCGGGAAGACAGCGGTGAGTCTCCGGGTAACAGCGGACCGACTTGCGGACGATTCTGACACAAAGGCCGTCCTCCTGGCCCCAACCAAACCCCTCGTGGAGCAGCATGCGGCCTTCTATCGAGAATCACTCGTGATTCCCGACGACCAGGTCGTCGTTTTCACGGGCGAAACCCGGCCGGAAAATCGAGCCGAACTCTTCGCGGACGCACGGGTCATCGTTGCCACCCCGCAAGTCGTGGAAAACGATCTGCTGGGTAATCGGATCGACCTCTCGAACGTCGTCCACCTGACGTTCGACGAGTGCCACCGAGCGACCGGGGACTACCCGTATTCCTATATCGCCGAGCGCTATTACGAGGCCGCCAGGGACCCGTTGGTAACTGGAATGAGCGCCTCTCCCGGTGACGACGAGGAGGCGATCAGAACGGTGATGGCCAACCTGGGACTCCAGGGGGTGGCAGTAAAGACCGAGTCCGACCCAGACGTGGCCGAATACACGCACAACACAGATATCGAGTGGATCACGGTCGAACTCCCCGAGGAGGTCCTGGAGATCCGTGATCGACTGCAGGGAGTGCTCACGGATCGACTCAAAACCCTGGCGGACCTGGGGGTGACAAACTCGACGGATCCACAGATCTCCCAGCGGGACCTCCACGAGATCCGGGCGAAGCTCCAGCGGTTGATCGACCGGGACGACTCGACCGGCTACGAGGGAATGTCCGTCCATGCCGAGATCATGAAGGTAAAGCGGGCCGTCGAGTTGGTCGAAACCCAGAGTGTCGACGCCCTCGAGCGCTACTTCGATCGCCAGCGCAACGCCGCTCGCTCCTCGGGAGCCTCGAAGGCCAGCCAACGGTTCGTCTCGGACCCAGAGATACGTCGAGCGATGACCATGGCCCAGAACTTCGAGGATTTGCACCCGAAGTTCCGACGGGTCCGAATCCTCCTCGCTGAAACCCTGGGGATCAAAGGCGGCGAACGGGTGATCATCTTCACCGAGTCTCGGGACACCGCCGAGGCGCTCACGGAGTTCCTCTCGGAGGGCTTCGAGGTCGAACGGTTCGTCGGTCAGGGTGACAAGGAAGGGTCCTCGGGCATGACCCAGACCGAACAGACGAGTGTCCTCGAAGCGTTTCGGGCGGGCGAGTTCGAGGTACTGGTCTCGACGTCGGTTGCCGAGGAGGGACTGGACGTCCCAGAAGTCGATCTGGTCTGCTTTTTCGAACCCGTCCCGAACGCGATCCGGTCGATTCAGCGCAAAGGTCGGACCGGTCGGCAAACCGAGGGCAAAGTGGTCGTCTTGATGGCCGATGACACCCGCGACGAGGCTTACTACTGGATCTCCAAGCGCCGCGAAGAGGAGATGGCCGCCGAACTCGAATCGCTCAGGGACGCCGCCGAGGACCTCGAGGCCGAGTTCGCCGGACAGGTCGAACTTGAGTCCTTCAACGGGCCCTCGGAATCAGGGGGCGACGGACCCAC
The DNA here is from genome assembly GCA_018334775.1 of Halodesulfurarchaeum sp. Taxonomy (GTDB): domain Archaea; phylum Halobacteriota; class Halobacteria; order Halobacteriales; family Halobacteriaceae; genus Halodesulfurarchaeum. The sequence continues at coordinate 2,349 of JAGXLJ010000168.1, read as the reverse complement.
GGCAGCCGACAAGTCGGGCCCATCGGCCACGACAAACGGTTCTGGAGAGGACCAGGCTGGAATCGGTGACTTCGACGCCGAAGAAAAGCGTGGAGTCACAGAATCGGACGACGATCCGGCCGAAGAAGCAGCCGAACGCCAGTCCGGACTCGTCGCCGAGGCTGGTGCGAACGACCACGTCGAAATTGTCGTCGACCAGCGCGAACTCGACGCAAGCATCGCCCGGACCCTTTCAACGAGCGGTGGCGTCGAAACTCGTTTGGAAACGCTCGAAGTCGGGGACTACGTGCTCTCGGACCGGGTGGCCGTCGAGCGCAAGACAATCGCCGATTTCCTCTCGACGCTCCTAGACGGGGATCGAGCACTCTTCGACCAGGTCGGGGACCTCACCCGTCACTACGGGCGACCGGTGTTGCTGATCGAAGGCGAGGGAGATCTCTACAGCGAGCGGAATGTCCACCCGAACGCCATCCGGGGCGCCCTCGCCAGCTTGGCCGTCGATTTCGGGATTTCCGTCCTCTTTACCCGGGACGAGTCCGACACGGCGAGCCTGCTCGAAACCATCGCCACCCGGGAGCAGGAAGAGCAAGACCGAGCGGTGAGCGTGCACGGTGAGTCGGCCGCCAAAACACTCCGCGAGCAGCAGGAGTACGTGGTCGCCTCCATCGCGGATATCGGTCCCATTACGGCCCGATCGTTGCTGGACGCGTTGGGCAGCGTCGAGGCGGTCCTGACCGCGGACGAGGAAACACTCCAATCGGTCGCGGGAGTCGGTGAGGTAACAGCCGAACGGATCCGGGAGGTCGTCGGAAGCGACTACAATTCCCAGTAGGACCGGTCGATTACGGAACCACAGTCAGCGTGACACGTTCGCTTCGCAGGACGGTTTCGGCGGCGCTTCCCAGGATGGCCCGCTCCACTGGGCCCGGGGGCTCCTCGTGGCCCATCACCACATGGTCGTACCCCCGCTCGGCGACCAGATCGAGGATGTCCTTGCCCAACCGATCAGCCGGCCGGAAATCGAGATCGAGTTCGGGCGAGACTTCGAGTGACGTCTCGACGTCGGCCGTGTCGAGAATCCGTTGGGTCCGGCCAAGGACGGGAGCAGTTGCTTCGGGCTCCTCTGTGGTGATATGGACCGCATCAAGCCGAGCATTGAACGGCGCAGCGAGGTCTAAACCAAAGGAGAGGGCTCGAAATCCCACGTCGGTGCCGTCGATCGGGACCAGGATATGATCGATTGCCATCTTACCGGCCGTGAAGCGTAGCGAGTGTCTCTGCGGCCTCCCGAGCGGCTTCAAGGAGTGCCTTGGCCTGGTGGGGATCCTCGCTCTCCCGGGCCCGGTTGGAAAGGGACACGATCGTCTCCGAGAGGGACGTTTCGGCCGCTGTCTGTTGGGACCCAGTCACCGATACACCGCCTGATTCGGTGGCTGGCTGGGTTGCCTGGGTCTGCTGTGCTCCGCCCAGTTCGGCTGTGCCGGTCGACGCCGCGCCCACCGATTTGTGCGCGGCGGGATCGGTCTGAACCGATGAGGCTGACCCGGAAACAGATTCAGGGTCGGCTCGTTGGTCGGTCGAACCGGCCTGGTCCACCGAAGTGGGCTGCTCGGCTGTTGCCGTGTCACCGTCCTGGGCAGTCGCTTCCTCACCATCCTGGGCGCCCGTTTCCCCACCGTGTTGGGCGTCTGCTTTCTCGCCACCCTGAGCCTCGGCCTGACAGGTCGGACAGAACTCCTGGCCCTGGTACCGGAAAATGGGCGATCCACAGGTGTCACAGTGCTTGTTCGTCATCGTCGCCCCCTGGAGCAACAGTTGGCTCATGCGCTCGGTAACCTCCCGATCCGCCGAGTCAGACTCGTATTTCTCGCGAAGCCGTTCCCGTTCGGCTTCCTTATCGAAGTTCTCGCTCATTGTTCTATGCGTCGGGCCGGGAGGGTTAAAATTGCGTGGCTGAGCCATGCCTGACCTCCGATCTGCCCAGAATCGCCGAGCCCGGCAGTTTTTATCCGGGGACGGACTACCTTCGCCCGATGCAGATCAGGGACCTGTCGGGGCTACCAGACGGGGTGGCCGAGCACTTCGCCGAGTCCGGCATCGAAGAGCTCTATCCGCCCCAGGCCGCGGCCGTCGAGGCCGGCATTCTCGACGGCGAAAGCGTCGTCGCGAGCGTGCCGACCGCGAGCGGGAAGACACTCGTCGCGCAACTCGGAATGCTCTCAGCCATCGGGGAGACAGAGGGAATGGCCTTATACATCGTTCCGCTACGGGCCCTGGCAAGCGAGAAAGCCGCCGAGTTCGAGGCCCTCCAGCAGTTCGATCTCGACGTGGCGGTCTCGACGGGCAATC
>JAGXLJ010000167.1 GCA_018334775.1 Halodesulfurarchaeum sp. | reverse complement strand
GGGGGAACCGCCCTGAAGGGGCATACCGAGACGCTACGCGTCTCGTTGCACCCGAAAACGCTTCGCGTTTTCGAGGACGAGGCTTCCGCTTGCTATACCTCATCGGTCCCACCCAACTACTGTTCCATCACAAACCGTTAACAACCCCTGTGGCTTAGCCGAACTATGCTCAGTCTCGCCGATATCGAGGCGGCCCGGGACCGCGTCTCCGACGTGGCCCTTCACACGGCTCTGGAGTCGCAGCGAACCTTCTCCAGAATGAGTGGTGCTGACGTGCAGTTGAAGTTCGAAAACACCCAGCGGACCGGTTCGTTCAAGATCCGTGGCGCGACCAACAGGATTCGAACGCTCTCGGCGGCCGAGCGGGACGCCGGCGTCATCACGGCCAGTGCTGGAAATCACGCTCAGGGAGTCGCACTGGCCGCCCAGCGGAGCGACGTGGATGCACTGATCGTCATGCCGGAGTTCGCTCCGATCTCGAAGGTCAACGCAACCGAGAGTTACGGGGCCGAGATTGTCCTCTACGGAGCAGATTTCGCCGACGCCCAGGAGAAGGCCCACGAACTCGCTGCCGAATCCGACCGTACCTACGTCCACCCGTACGAGGATCAAGCGGTCCAGGCCGGGCAAGGGACGATCGGTCTCGAAATTCTCGAGGACTGTCCGGACGTGGATACCGTCGTCGCTCCGATCGGTGGAGGTGGGTTGATCAGCGGTATCGCCACAGCGATTAAGGCAGGAAAACCGGAGACGCGTGTCATCGGTGTCCAGGCCGAGGGGGCCGCAACTGTGGCCAACTCTCTCAATAAAGATGCGACAAACGAGTTAGACTCGGTTGACACGATCGCTGACGGGATCGCGACCGGGGCAGTCGGGGAAAACACCCTTCCGATCATCGAGGACCGAGTCGACGAGATCGTGACCGTCGATGACAGCGAAACCGCGTCCGCGATGGTGCTGCTCCTCGAGCGAGTCAAAACCCTGGTCGAGGGAGCGGGAGCCGTTCCGCTTGCGGCCGTGCTCGAAGAGCGCTTCGAGTACGGCGAGGACGAAACGATCGTCCCGGTGCTGAGCGGGGGGAACATCGACCTCAATCTGCTCACGACGGTTCTCAGTCGCGGCCTGGTCGACCGGGGCCGCTTCGTGAAACTACGAACCGTAATGAAGGACCGGCCCGGTGCGCTCGAGGATTTCCTCAGTATCGTGGCCAATTCGGGGGCCAATATCTACGAGATCAACCACGATCGGGCCCGACAGTCCTTCGCCATCGACGCGACGGAGATCGAGATGGACATCGAAACGCGCGGACATGAGCATGTCGAACAAATCCTAGAAGACGTGCGCGAGGCCGGCTTTCAGGTCGAAGTCCGAACATAAACGCCGGGAGCGCAGTCTGTTTTGGCTGGCTTTAAGGTTCCAGACCGAGAGAGATGAGTCATGAAACGGATCATCAGCACCACCGAAGCACCCGCCGCAGTCGGCGCGTACAGCCAGGCCACCACGGACGGAAACCTCGTGTTTACCGCGGGTCAACTTCCGTTGACCGTCGACGGCGAGTTGCTCGACGAGGAACCGATCGAGGTGCAGACCCGCCAGTCCCTCGAAAACGTCAAAGCCATCCTGGAGGAGGAAGGCCTGACGATGCAGGACGTCCTCAAAATGACAGTGCTCATGGACGACATCGAGGAGTTCGAAGCAATGAATTCGGCCTATCAGGAGTACTTCCAGGACAATCCGCCAGCCCGGAGCGCCTTCGAAGTGAGTGAAGTGCCAAAAGGCGCCAAAATCGAGATCGAAGCGATCGCCTCTCAGTAAGACGCTGACTGGTAATGGAGGACCGGACCAAGTCCAGTTTGCTCTGGGGGATCGCCGGCGGGTTCCTGTTCCTCGTGCTCGCCCAGACGGTCCGACTCGTTTCCGAGATGGCGTTCGGACTTCCCAAACTGATTCCCGTGGCCGGAGGGGTCTTCGTCGCGACGGCAGGACTGGCGTATTTCCTCGAAGATCGACTGGCACGGAAAAGACAGGTTTAATTCGGGCTGTCGGTTAGCACGTGATGGGCCGGGATGGCCGAATGGCAAAGCGCACGCCTGGAAAGCGTGTCCCCGTTAGGGGTTCTGGGTTCAAATCCCAGTCCCGGCGTTTTTCAGTTGTCGAGTCGCCCAACTCAGCTCGACGAACCCGAGTCGAAACGCTGGAAATCACCGACAGCAGCCCGGTGGCGAGACTGACCGATCAGGCCGGATACCAAATCCTTTTATAGAAGGACAAACAATCGCCGAGTGACTATGGCAGAGCGACGAATGCAGGGCCAACCCATGATCATCATGGGGGATGACGCCCAGCGGATGAAAGACAAGGATGCACAGGAACACAACATTTCGGCCGCGCGCGCCGTCTCGGACTCCGTCCGGACGACACTGGGCCCGAAAGGAATGGACAAGATGCTCGTCTCCTCGACGGGCGACGTCACCATCACGAACGATGGCGTAACCATCCTCCAGGAGATGGATATCGACGATCCGACAGCCGAGATGATAGTCGAGGTCGCCGAAACCCAGGAGGACGAGGCTGGTGACGGTACCACGACCGCCGTCGCTGTCGCCGGTGAGTTGCTCAAGGAGGCCCAGGACCTCCTCGAGCAGGATATTCACGCGACCGCGATCATCCAGGGGTACAACCTCGCCTCCGAGAAAGCCCGCGAGGAAGTCGACGAGGTCTCCATCGACGTCGATCCCGACGACGAGAGCCTCGTCCGAAGCGTGGCCGAGACCTCGATGACCGGCAAGGGCGCGGAACTGGACAAGGACCTGCTTTCGGATCTCATCTACCAGGCCCTCCAGACCGTGACCATCGACGCCGAGGACGGATCGACCGTCGTCGACCTGAACGACATCGAACTCGAAACCCAGACCGGTCGGCAGGTCAGTGAGAGCGAACTGCTCTCCGGGGCCGTCGTCGATAAGGACCCCGTCCACGAGAACATGCCTGACTCGGTCGAAGACGCCGACGTCCTGCTGCTCAACGAAGCCATCGAGGTCGAAGAGACCGAAACGGACACCACCGTCTCCGTCGACAGCCCCGATCAGCTCCAGCAGTTCCTCGAGCAGGAGGAAAAACAGCTCCGCGAGAAAGCCGACCACATCGCCGAAATCGGGGCGGACGTGGTCTTTTGCCAGAAGGGCATCGACGACATGGCCCAGCACTTCCTTGCGAAGGAAGGCATCCTCGCGGTCCGTCGCAGCCGCAAGGGCGACATCGAATTCCTCCAGGACGTCCTCGGCGCGTCCATCGTTACCGATCTCGAGTCGGCCACAACCGAGGACCTGGGCACGGGCTCGGTCACCCGGGACGACGCCGACGAACTATTCTACGTTGAGGGCAATGGCGATGGCGCCCACGGCGTCACACTCCTGCTCCGCGGCGCGACCGACCACGTCGTCGATGAAGTAAAGCGCAGTGTCACTGACGCACTGGACGTCGCCTCCCAGTCCCTGACCGACGGTCGAGTGCTCCCAGGTGGCGGGGCCATTGAGGTCGAGTTGGCCGACCGTCTTCGCAGCTACGCCGACGGTGTCGAAGGACGCGAGGCGCTGGCCGTCGAGTCCTTCGCCGACGCGCTCGAACTCGTTCCGCGAGTCCTCGCGAGCAACGCTGGCCTGGACTCCATCGACACGCTCGTCGAATTGCGCGCCGCACACGAACGCGACGAGGAGCGGGCCGGCTTAAACGTGTTCTCCGGCGATATCGAGGACACGTTCGATGCCGGTATCGCCGAACCCGCCCACGCGAAAGAGCAGGCCCTGAGTTCGGCCTCCGAGGCGGCGAACCTCGTCCTGAAGATCGACGACATCATCTCGGCCGGCGACCTTTCCACCGGCGGAGACGAAGAGGAAGGCGGTCCCGGCGGCATGGGCGGCGGTATGGGCGGCATGGGCGGTATGGGCGGCATGGGCGGCGCGATGTAGGAGAGGCGAGCGAAGCGAGTCTCTCCGAACGAACGAGCGGACGAAGTCCGCGAGTTGAGCGGTCGAAGACCGCTCCGATCTGCCGAACGGGCCAGACG
>JAGXLJ010000166.1 GCA_018334775.1 Halodesulfurarchaeum sp. | reverse complement strand
CCCCGTACCTGAGACCGAGCACGTGCGGCGCGATCTGCTTCTCTCGAAGGCGGGTACTCGAGGCGGCACCGGCAGAATGTCGGAGAGACTCGCCCGGACAGGCGAATTCCTGCTCCGCCGCGCGTCGATGTCTTCGCGGCTGGCCTCGATGAACGTCACTCCCGTGTCGTCCCCCAATCGGTGATGTGAACCATATTTGGGTGGGCGTCAATGAACGCCGGCCATGCAGCCGTTTCAGAATACCGGGCAGCCAGACTGGGAGTGGTGGAGCAAACTCTGGCCGAGCCCTGGTGCAACGCTCCGGGCCCTCGGACTTGCCGCCGGGGACACACTCGCAGAAGTGCCATGCGGGAACGGATATTTCGCGCTCCCTGCGGCCAGGATCACCGACCCCGCTCGGGTCTACGCACTCGATCTCGACGAGGCGATGCTCGAGGAACTCGCTCATCTCGCCGACCAACAGGAAATCGAGACCATCGAGCCGATTCACGGTGACGCGCGGGTCCTGGCACGGCACCTCCCCGAGCGTGTCGACGTTGTGCTGGTCGCAAACACGGTCCACGGTGTCGATGACATAGCGGGCTTCATCCGGCAGGCGACGACGTCGCTCCGTCCCGGCGGTCGGCTCATTATCCTGAACTGGCACGACCGGCCGCGAGCCAGAACGACCGTGGCGGGCGAACCACGAGGTCCGCCGACGGATCTCCGGATGTCTCCTGCGGAGACGGAGGCTGTCGTAGAGGACGCTGCTGACCTTGCCCAGGCGGAACAGCACGATCTTCCGCCGTACCACTACGGGCTGGTCTTCGAGCGCTAACTGTCCGTTGTCGAGTTCCGCTACCGTCTTCACAACCGTTTGTGCCGCCTCAACGCAGCACTCACGTTCGGTGAAACCGATTCACGCTGGCCGAGGCCCAGGAACGCTCGAAATCTTCGAGCCCCGATATAAGTGGATTATACGATTAAGCTAGGGAGGAATGCGGTCACGGGTCGTTGTGGGTTGTATGGCACAGCACAACCACGCCGACGATCGAGACCGGGCGATTGAATCGAACTTCTACCTCCCCGGCGGGATCACCCCGCCGTTCGACGCGAATGGAGTCGAGCGTCTCTGGGCAAGGCTGGTCAACCATCGCGTCGAACGCCCGCAATAGAGTGCCCATGTCGAGTAATCAATCCCACCCGAACCACTCCAGCGTCGACCAATCGGATCGGACCGTGCCCAGGAACCTCCGTCAAACGGGCGACGCGGACGTCGATCTCGTGATCTCGACCCGGGTCCGGAAGTCACCGTTCTGGCACCTCTCCGTCGAGGAAGGCTGTCACGAGGCGACGGTGTACAACCACATGTACCACCCGCGGGCGTTCATCGAGCCCGAAGACGGCGGGTCGGAAGCCGAGTACGATCTGCTGACCAAGCACGTCGCGCTGTGGGACGTCGCGGTCGAGCGCCAGATTCGCGTCGAGGGACCCGACGCCGAGGCGTTCGTCGACTACGTCATCACGCGGGACGCGACCGACATCGAGACCATGCGTGGCAAGTACGCCATCTGCTGCAACGAGGACGGCGGTATCCTCAACGACTTCGTCCTGTTGCGACCCGACGACGACGAGTTCTGGTTCTCCATCGCCGATTCGGACCTCCTGCAGTGGTTGCAAGGGGTCACGGTCGGGAACGACTTCGCGGTCGACGTCGACGAGATTGACGTCTCGCCGATGCAAGTTCAGGGCCCGAAATCGCCCGCCGTGATCGAGTCACTCATCGACGACCCGCTCGAAGACGTGCCGTACTACGGACTGTTGGAAGCGACGATTGACGACGTCCCGGTGTTGGTGAGTCAGACTGGCTTCTCCGGTGAGGCGGGGTTCGAGATATACGTCCGCGAGGCGACGACGAACGCCGAAGCAGTGTGGAACCCGGTCCTCGAAACGGTCAAAGACCACGGCGGTGCCGCGACGCCTGTCGACGGACGTCGACGGATCGCTGCCGGAATCCTGTCGCTGGGGCAGGACATGGACCACGAGACGTCGCCGTTCCAGGTCAATCTCGGCTACCAGGTTCCCGACGACAGGGACGCGGACTACGTCGGCAAGGCCGAACTGGAACGCCAGAAGCAGGCCATCGAAAACGGCGAGTTCCCGTTCACGCACAAACTGGTCGGGCTGAAGATGGCAGGCGACCCGATCCTCGAGTGGGCCTCGGACTACTGGCTCATCTCGGACCCGGAGACGGGCGAGGAGTGTGGCTACCTGACGTCGGCGGGGTGGAATCCGGACCTCGAGGCCAACATCGCCCTCGGATTCGTGCCAGCGGATACACTGCAGGCCGCGACCGACGTGCCGCTCGACGACTCGATATACGACGCGGACCTCGACCTGGAGTTCGCCGTCCACCTCCCCGAGGAGTACGCCGAGGAGCCCGGCGAGCCCGTCTATGCGACACTGGCGAAGGTTCCGTTCAAAGAGTCAGTCAATCCCAGCGCTCGTGAACAGGCCAAGATTCACGCCAGGAACAACGTAGAGGAGTGAGCGTGTCGACGTGACGAAGACGGGTCGCACCGACCGCCTCGGATCCCGACCCCCCGATCCAGGTGCAGGAACTCCGACGAACCGACTCGGTTAAGCCACCCGAGGACCACTGTTCAATCCCCGCTCGCAAGCGTCGCAGTGTCGCCGGCACCAATCGGCTCAAGAGACCCGAAGGCGGAGATTAGTACACGACCCAACCGAGAGAACAATGGCCGACGTCAAGGCGGTCGTCCGCGTCAAACACCCCGACATCGTGCTCACCGAGACGGTAGCTCACGACCGAAGTTCGACCGTCAGGTCGGTGTCGGAGGCAGGAACCGATCCGACGTCGGGAACGTTCTTCTATCACGTCGAGTCGTCCGATTTCCACGAGTTCGAAGACGGATTGCGGACCGACAGTACCATCGGTGGGTTCGAACGAGTCCTCGAAACCCGAGACGGGGAGGCAATCTACAGTTTCGAGTACACGGACGAAGCGAAGGTCATCTCGTCGGTGATTTCGGCCGCGAACGGCGTCATCCTCGATATGGAAAACGACGGAAGCGCCTGGATCTTCACGATATGGATGCCCGAACGAACGGACCTGGCACACGTCTGGGACTACGCCCAGGAAAACGACGTCGATATCGAATTACTGCGCGTGAACGAATACGCCAGTATCGGAAACACGGACGCTGGGTTGACCGATAGCCAACGAGAAGCACTCCTCGTGGCCTTCGAAACGGGCTACTTCGAAGACCCACGAAACGCAACGCTGAGCGACGTCGCCGACGAGCTGGATATCTCCCAACCGGCGGCCAGTGGTCTGTTACGACGAGCAATCAATCGACTCATCATTTCGACCCTGCTGGATGGCAGTGAAGAGCCAGATTGATCGACGGCTACTCCATGCAGTTGGCGGCAACGAAACCCCGAGGCAGGCCTCGTATTCCCGTTAGCGTGGCGAGTGCGAGTGGTGACCGGGCTAGACCGTATAGTCAACAGCGTCTGGAAGAGGTAGCAACTTGTCGGTTTTCGAGGCAACTCAAGTCTCGATAGACGCGACGCCATCACGAAATGAGTCGACTCCGGGCCAATGACCGAGTGAGGGTCTCCCCTGCCCCGGAGTCGAGAAACCCCAATCGAGGAGGCCAGCCACGACCGCCGTCAACGCTCGCGACGAGTTCTTTCGGGGTTCAACACGTGGATACGGAGGTGGCGTTCGAGGCCCCTCGACCGTGGCGGATGTGGGGGGGCGGACTCGCCGGGATTCTCGTGAGCGGAGCGAACGAGAAGTCGGCGAGGGAAAGACTGAGGGAACGAAGTGACCGAAGGAATGGACTCGCCGGGAATTCGTTACACTGCTTCACAGAATCCGTTTAATCCCCGTGCTGTCTGGCGATTAGGCTGACGGTCGGTTACGGTGATCCCAGAGACATCGTTTGCGGTGTTTGACTGGCGATACGACAGGTTCCGAGAGAAGTCACCCGTGCCGCCAGACTTATTCATACACACTAAGTACACACTACTATGGAACGGAAGAACGTCACGATCCGGGAAGACCATTTCTT
>JAGXLJ010000165.1 GCA_018334775.1 Halodesulfurarchaeum sp. | reverse complement strand
CGACAGTCTCCCCCGCATCGACGGCCCTGATCGTCTCGACCATCGGTTTTAGAATCGATTCGCCGATTCGGTGGGCCCGCTCGCGAACCGTCGTCTTGTCCTCCTCAAATTCCACGGCCTGGAAGGCTTCCCGGATCAGTCTGGAGAAGAGGAAGTCTTGACCGTAATCAAACGGCAACGAAAAGGCCATTTCAAGGTCCGAGCGATGTGTCGAACCGGTCGTGTATTTGAGTTGGTCCCGTCCGTCAACGGATTGCATGACCACCCCTTCTCGCCCACTGGCATCGAGCTCCTGAATTACCTCTCGAACGGCGTCGACAGCCGGTTCAGGTTCGAAGACACCGTAGAACTCCGGTTGTGGAAACCCGAACCTGTCGATGACCGAGCGACGCCGTTCGACTGGCATCGGCCGACCGGTTTCTCGGTGGCGCACGTCGAACACCCGTGGCTCGATCGACGCCACATCGTACACGTGGTGGGCCGTGTAGGGGTTTTCAGGGCCGATGAACTCCGTACAAAGCATCTGCTCCGGATGTGTTCCGAAAAACGCCTCCAAGTTCAGTTCTTCCCGGGCAACGTGTGTTGTATACGGACAGATATGCCCGCCCCGGGTGAACGCCAGCGGTTCGCCCACGTGTGCGATACGAACGTTGTAGCCGTTGAGTTTCTCCTCGATTGCCAGCGGCCCGTCGAAAAACATCGGGACCCCTGGGTCGGTCATGAGGACCCGAGGGGTGGTGGGATAGCCTCTGACCAGCGTGTCCGCCATCCGGACAGTGCCACGCTCGATTCCGCGAACGGGACTCCCGAGGTATTCGTACTCCAGACCGCGGTACGCCGCGCTCGTAAAGTGTGAGCGGACCTCCTCGAGGTCCCCGGGATCGACGCCCAAACGGGCGGCCTCGTCCATACAAACACCTACGTGGGCAGGTGCAAAAAGCCGTCCGCCGGTTGTATTTTACCCCCGGCCACTGAAATGAACAGTATGGCCGATGAACCCCTCAAACAACGCTTCGTTGTCGACACCTCCGCATTCCTGACCGAGGAGATCCGTCGGGACGACGAAGACCTCGAGGCCGCACTCGAGCGGTTCGTCACGCTCATCGCGGAGGCGAAACTCGAACTGGGAATCTCCTGTTACATGCCGCCGTCGATCCAGGAGGAACTCCTGCGAATGCTCGAAGACAGAGGGGTCGACCAGGCACTTCAATCTCGGCTCAATACCTGGATCATCAGGAAGAACCCGGCCCACTACGAGGTCATGATCCCGGCCGAGGTCGTCTTCGAATTCGTCCAAGAGATGTCCGACCGGGTCGACCGGGGACTCAGGGTCTCAGAACGGGCCGTGCGAGACGCCCAAGAGGCGGACGCCGAGTCCCTCGAGGAACACGAGTACAAGACCCCGACGGACGAGGTGATCTCCGACCTGCGTGATAAGTACCGACGGGCACTCAGACAGGGGATTCTCGATTCACGTGAGGATTTTGACCTGCTCGTCCTGGCCCGCGAACTCGAGGCGGGAGTCGTTACCGAAGACGCCGGTATCATCAACTGGGCCGAGGAGTTCGGTCTCCGCTACTTGCGCGGTCGTGAGTTCCCAGCGTTGCTCGAGGAATACTTAGCCGCCGCTGAACGGAGCGATTCTGTGGCCAGCGACGAGAGCGCCTAGTCTCCGCTCGCGCGACTAGTCGGTCGCTCGCCCGCGCGTGGCCCGTCAAGATCGATGGCTGGGAGTTTGTCGCGGAGGTACTGGCCCGTATACGACTGTTCGGCCTCGGCGACGTCCTCGGGGGTACCAGCGGCGACAACCTCGCCGCCACGTTCGCCACCCTCGGGACCGAGATCGATCACGTGATCCGCGTTTTTCACGAGGTCGAGTTCGTGTTCGATGACCACGACGGAGTTCCCGTGCTCAGCTAAACGGTGCAACACGTCAATGAGTTTCCGCTCGTCAGCCTTGTGCAATCCAGTGGTGGGTTCATCGAGGAGATAGAGCGTCTCACCCGAGTCCCGTTTGCCCAGTTCCTCCGCGAGTTTGACTCGCTGGGCTTCGCCACCTGAAAGGGTCGTCGAGGGTTGGCCCAGTCGCATGTAGTCCAGCCCAACATCGGAGAGTAATTGGAGCCGGCGACTGATGCGGGAATCAGACTCGAAGAAAGCCAGTGCCTCCTCGACGGTCATGTCCAGCACGTCAGCGATGGTTTTGCCCCGGAGGTCCACATCCAGCGTCTCGTCGTTGTACCGGTCCCCACCACACTCCTCACAGGGGACCTGGACGTCCGACAAGAAGTTCATCTCTATCGTAACCGTTCCCTGGCCCCCACAGGCTTCGCATCGGCCACCTTTCACGTTGAAGGAAAAGCGGCCCTTCTCGTAGCCCCGCTGTTTGGCGAGTTTCGTCTCCGCGAAGCGCTTGCGAACGTAATCGAAGACACCCGTGTAGGTCGCGGGGTTCGATCGGGGGGTTCGACCGATCGGGGACTGATCGATCATCCGGACCGATTCGATCTGCTCCAGCCCCTCGATATCGTCGTGGGCGCCTGGATCGACCGACGTGTTGTTGTTCATCCGACGAGCGAGGCCTTTGTAGAGCACGTCGTGCATCAAAGTCGACTTCCCTGACCCCGAGACCCCGGTAATCGCGGTGAACACGCCAAGTGGAATCTCCACGTCGAGGTCAGCGAGGTTGTGCTGGCGAGCCCCACGAATCGTAAACGCACCATCCGGCTCCCGACGGGTTTCCGGCACGGGGATCTGTTTGCGCCCAGCGAGGTAATCGCCGGTGACCGACTCGGGGACCGACATGATCTCCTCAGGGTCTCCCTTGGCAACGACCTCGCCACCGTGGCGGCCAGGACCTGGGCCCAAATCAACGATCTCGTCGGCCCGCAACATCGTCTCCTCGTCGTGTTCGACGACGATCAGGGTGTTCCCGAGATCGCGGAGTTCCGCGAGCGTGTTCAAAAGCCGGTCGTTGTCCCGCTGATGGAGCCCGATCGACGGTTCGTCGAGAACGTAGAGAACGCCGACGAGTCCCGAACCGATCTGGGTGGCCAGCCGGATCCGTTGGCTCTCACCGCCGGAGAGGGTCGAGGCCTCCCGATTGAGGGTGAGATAATCTAATCCGACTTCTTCCATGAACCCGAGTCGCGCACGGATCTCCTTGAGGATCTCCTCCGCGATTTTCCGGTCCCTGTCTGAAAGATCGGATTCCATCCCCTCGAAATGCTCACGAGCGTCCGCCACGCTCTTTTGATTCACGTCGGTGATCGAGGTTCCATCGACCAGCACAGCCCGGCTTTCTGCTTTGAGACGGGTCCCTTCACAGACGGGGCAGGTGGTCACCGACATGTAGTCCTCAATGTGGTTTCGTACCCGGTCCGAGTCGGTTTCCACGTACCGCCGCTCGAGGTTCGGAACCACTCCTTCGAAGCGCTCTTGCTTCCGACGGACACCGTTTTTCGTCTTGGTCTCAAAGGAGACCGTTTCTTCGGTTCCCCAGAGGAATGCATCCTGAACTGACTCCGCAAGCTCCTCGAAAGGCGTTTCGACACTGACGCCGAAGTGATCGGCCACGTTGTCGATCCGGGTCCGGTAGTACGACCGGTCGTAACTCCAGGCTTCGAAGACTGAACGCAGTGGTTTCTCCGGATCGGTGACGACCAGATCGGCGCTGACCTCTTTGGTCTCACCGATGCCTTCACACTCGGGACAGGCACCATGCGGGCTGTTGAAGGAGAACGAACGGGTCTCGATCTCCGGTAGGTCGATACCACAGTGGGTGCACGCCAGATCCTCCGAGTATTCGACCGCGACCGCTTCCTCTTCGTCTTTGGCAGCCAGGTCACCAGTCGAGCGAGCCGTCGAGGTGACATCCGCGTCTTCGGGTGGGTCAGGAAGAATGACTTTCAGAACCCCTTCCGCTTCCTGGAGGGCCGTTTCGACGGAGTCCGTAATCCGTGATCTGGCGTCCTCGCGGACGGTCACCCGGTCCACGACGACGTCTACAGTGTGATCGTAATTCTCGTCCAGGTCCGGCGTGTCCTGGGCGAGATCGTAGGACTTCCCGTCGACCTCGACCCGAGCGTACCCCTCGCTCAACTCC
>JAGXLJ010000164.1 GCA_018334775.1 Halodesulfurarchaeum sp. | reverse complement strand
AAGAAGGACCCGATCCGGACGGGCCGATGACCGAAACCATCTCGCCGGCCTCGACTCCGAAGTCGACTTCCCTGAGGGCCTCGACGGTTTCCTCGCCCATCTCGTACTGCTTCGTAACGCCGTCCAGTTCGATGAGTCTGTCACTCATGACTCTCGTCGGCGCCAGAATGCGACGCCCCCGATGGCGACACTGATGCCGGCGATTCCGAGCCCAATCAGGCCCCAGGGGATTTGGCCCAACATGGCGAATGGGGATTGGCCTCCCTGGCTCTGCGAGGAGTCAGCGACGTTCGCCGCGGAGGATTGGGACGGTGCGCTTTCACCTGTCAGCGCGAGGTCGACGGTGTTTGACACCCGCTCTCCGTCGTCCGTGTATTCGAGAGTAACCGGAATCGAGGAGACGTTATCCGTCGTCCGGGCTGTCAGCTCGAAGGTGCCGAATTCACTCCGATCGACGGCGCCCACGAAGTACTGCTTCGACGGCGAAACAGGCGTGACCCGCTTGTCGGTCCCGACGCTAACGAGGACCCCGCCCGCATCCGCGTCGCCGATGTTACTCGCGTCCCCCCGGAGGAGGACCGTCTCACCGGTCTGCTGGACCTCCACCCCGGTGAGGACGATCTCGGCAGCTGGCTCGCTCTCGAAGGTGATATTCCGGCTTACGGTCCGATCGGTTCCGCCGATTTCGTAGTTAGCGATTACCTCCCCGTCCCCGGGAGCGATATCAGCGGCATCTAACTCCACGACGGTCGAGGCAAACGGTTCGAGATTAGCGGCGGTGGTTCGATCAATCACCTTTCCATTGCGCTGGGCGCGAAGTTGCACGTCTTCGACCGGGAGGTTTCCGAAGTTTGTGAGCGTCGTGACGAGGTCGTTCGACCCGTTCCGCATTTCCGTTTGGGTGGCGAGGGCTACGTCGTCGGTCAGCGCCGCTACGTCGACGGCCTGGGACTCCCGGATCGATCGATCGTATCCTTCTCTAGTCGTGTAGGACAGGACGGCATCGACGGACTGGCTGCCGGTTTCATTGAAGGTGACCGTGGTGGAATACTGCCAGGTCGAATGGGCTCCAATCGTCCCGCGTACCGTCCGGGCCGCGTCCACCGACCTGGCTTCCGTCGTTAGTTCGAGATCCACGTTCGAGATGGCATCGTCGTCGCCGTTCGCGACAGTTACGTCAACGGGCGTGTCACCCCCGACGACCGGGTCTTCAGTCTCGATCGAGACCTGCACGTCATCGGGCTCCTCGACGGAGACATACAGCGGATAGGAGAGTTTCACGAGCGATCCCGCGTCCGTCCGACCGCGGACGTGGACCCGCAGGTTCTTCGAGTCAGCGAGCGAGAGCTGCAGGGGGACCTCCATCGACTGTCCTTCGCCGATGCTCCCGAGATTCTCGACGCGTTCGTACTCCGGCAGGCCCGAGGAATCACGGACGTAGACGTCGGTGACGTCGACTGCGCCGCTCCCCCCTTCGAGGTTGTCGATGGTCACGGTGACGTCGAAGGGTTCGCCCGGAGCCGGGTCCTCGGGGGAGACGGCGACACCACCGATTGTCACGGTTTCACTGGCAGCAGCGCCGATCGAGACGATTCCGCCCGTAGCGAGGCTGGCAACGAGCAAGCCGACGAGGCTGATGACGACCGGGACCTTCCGGTTCGTCATGCCAACTGGCTCCGTCGTTTCGTGGGTGATCGTCCCGACGGGTTGGGGCCGGACAGCGGCCGGTGGTTGCTGGATGACTGGACTGGTCGTCTTGGGGTATTATGTGATGACATTGGCTGGGTGATTGGGGGTGATTGAACGGGGAGAGGGCCGAAACGGCGGGTGCAGTATGGTTGGGTGGTTGGGTGTGGTGCAAATCGGCGACTGGCACCTACCGTCTGAGCAGCTCTTTGCGCTCCTGGTACTCCTCCGCGTCTATCTCGCCGGTCGCGTAGCGTTGCCGGAGTGTCTCGAGTGCTCGATCGACCCCGTTTTCGGACGCGTCTGTGCTTGAACGGTTGGTGCGTTTGAAAACCATGTAGCCGAGTGCCCCGAAGAATAACGCTATCAGAAGGAACCCGATTGGGGCAAACAGGAATGGTGTTGAGTGCAGTACCATTGCAACTGTTCGAAGGACCCGGGATTAATTATCAGTTTTCCGAATTATTCCCACAATATCGCCGGGTTGGACCCAAATTCAGCCCAAAAACGCACGCTCCGTTCCGTGCTTTGCTCAATCTAGAATGGTTCGTCGCCCGGGTCGTTTAATTCGGCCCGCAGAATAGCCTCGATAAGCAATCCCATTCCCACGGCGACGATCGACGTGAGCACCAGTCGGAGCGACATGAACTTCCACCCGAGAAACTGGAGTTCGACGAGTTCCTGGGGGAGTTTGAGACACGCCCAGGCAGTCAGAAAGACCACGATATTGGCGATACGGGCGTTCTTTTCGATCAGATCGGCAGCAATCGGAAGGGCGACGTAGAGCGGTCCCGTGGGGGTCGATCCCAAGACAATGGCAAGTCCCAATCCTGACACTCCGGATTGTTCGCCGAGATACCGGACGATGACGTCGTCAGGTACCCATTCATTGAACAGACCCAACAACACCATCACGGCCGGAAGGATGAGCGCCATCTCGACGAGATACGACTGGGTACTCGCGAACACCGCTTCCCGGTGTCCGGGGTAGAGGACCAGCAGCCCAACACCGACCGCGACGATCAGTCCAAAATATCCCCAACTTCGCAGTATTTTAGCCCGTTTCTCCTCGTCCATCAGAGGATCGCCCCCATTACGACCGCGATCAGGATGGCTCCCAAAAAGCTCAACCCGTTACGTAGGGCCGCGAATCGCCAGCCGAGTTCGCGAACCTCGAGCGGAAGGGTGACGACGCCGATCATGGTCAACGTCGTCACGAAGACCGCGACGATGGATATCGTCGCTCCCATGTCCAGGAACGACGCGGCAAGGGGAAACGCAACGATAGAGGGAATATGCAACACCGACCCTATCGTCCCGGTGAGGAACACGCCTGCCATCCCGGACTGGTCGCCGACGAACTGGCGGATCGTCTCCGGCGGGACGAACCCGAGGAGCAGTCCGATAATAACGATGATCGTGAGTACGGTTGGGAGAATCCGAAAGAACGAGAAGAGGCCACGCTTCACTGCTCTGACGCCGCGTTCCCGATCCGCGTACAGGGCGGCGAGAAGCCCGATTGCGGCGAAACCGTTGATAATCCAGGCGGTCAGGCTCATTACTAAAACCGGTCAGTGGGCCTCCTGAATGCCCAAAATAGTTAGCGATTCGGTACATCGGATTCCGCGTTGTTCATTGTGGTCGAGGAAGACACCGTCACCTTCGCTAAGCTCAATGGTTCCATCCTCTCCAGTGAACTCACCGGCACCCCCCAGAATGAAAAAGAAGACCGCGTAGGGTTCTGGATGGGGTCGGATTTCCCGGCCAGCTTCTATGGTGACGATACCGACATGGAACTCGGTCGAATCGATGATATCGTTCTTCGTTGGCTTGGCCGTCTCAGCGCTGTACGTTTCGACGATGTCGCTAAATGGCTTCATAGTGTCACCCGTCCTCGTTGACCAGGTCGATCTCGATCGTTTGCTGTCGAAGCGTCCACTCCTTCGTCGGCGCACCCCGACCTTCTTCGACGTATCCCGCGACCTCGATGAGACCTGCATCACTGAGTTCCGAGAGGTGATAGTACAGGCCCGAGCGACCGAAATCGTAGCCTCGCTCATCCATCTCTTCACGAATGGTATCGGTAGTCGCCGTCCCCGCGCCGATGATGTCGATAATATCCCATCTTGCGGGTCCATGTAACGCCTTTGCGAACCCCTTGAGGCGCTGTAATTCGGTCATTCGATCCGTCTTCGCGTGGGTATCGGATGGAGGATCACACATGGTGGATACGTTGACCACCCGGAGGATTTTTCGCCGGGGTCTGTGGGAGCTGGATTGGAAGCGTTCCGCCCATAATCAAAGTGAATTTTTGCAATATATAAAAAAGTAATGGGAATTATTTGCTGTCGGTACCACGGGGAAGGAACAAAATTTTACCGCCCGTTTCAGATCGGTATTGGCAAACCTGAGATTTTCGTCGGACGGGCTGCTTCTCGCATCTA
>JAGXLJ010000163.1 GCA_018334775.1 Halodesulfurarchaeum sp. | reverse complement strand
CTCGGATTTGACGGACTACTCGAGATACCGTGTCTGATAGCCACTCTCGTTATGTCAACTCAGGCTGTAGAATTATATAGTGCAATGACAGGCTCTTCCCGATTCACCGACCGACGTGAGGCGGGGCAGGAACTTGGGGACGCACTGCAGGCACTCGACACGGAGTTCGAGATCGTTCTCACGATTCCACGAGGCGGATTGCCCCTTGGGCGTGCCGTCGCGGACGTGCTTGCGGTCCCATTGGACATCGTCGTGGCACAGAAAATCGGGGCACCGAACAACCCGGAGTACGCGATTGGAGCCGTGACGAACGACGGGACCGTCTGGCGAAACGAGGCGGCTATCAACCGGACTGGGGCGGACGAAACGTATTTCGAAACCCAGCGAGAGAGCGAGGCGAGAAACGCCCAGGAGAAAGCCGAGCGGTACCGGGGCGGCTCACAGCCCCCGAAACTCGAGGGAAAAACGGTCGCCGTTGTGGATGACGGGATGGCGACCGGTTCGACGATGCGAGCGGCGCTCAAAATGCTCTCCGACCGAGGTCCTGCGCGAATCGTAGTCGGCGTTCCCGTTGGTCCACTCGACACGATTCAGGAACTTGAGGCGCTTGTAGACGACCTCGTTTGTCTGGAAACGCCGAGTCACTTCAGGGCCGTCGGCCAATATTACGATCGATTCGACCAAGTGACCGACGACGAAGCGATGGCATACCTGGAATAATCAGGTCAGTCGATCGGGTTCCGGGGATTTCTCGGGCTTTTTGAGGATTCCCGAACGAATCTCGTCGGCCCGGTCGAGCATTGCAGGATAATCATCCCCGAAGAGGTGGAATCGAGCGACCCAGAACCCACTTGTTCGAGTTTGCTCGATCTCGTCGCCTGGTTCTACGAACAGTTCGATATCTGTATCGGTTACCGATTCTGCAAACTCGAAGTCGACGTACTCCTCTGCGGGTCCCTCCCCGAAGGTTACGACGTGGAACTGTGTGCCCATCGTCTCGTAATCCGGAGTCGGTTGCCAGTCAGGTTCGACAGCTGCTGTCCGATCGGGTCGGTCCCCGGCCAAATGCATGATCCCTTCGTATACCGACGTGTCAAACGCGCCCTGGTATAGTGGCTCCCAGACTGACGCCGTTCGACCGTTGACTTCCGTAATGACATGTCTCTCCGGCAGTCTAAATATCTCAACGTTCCAGAAGCTCTGCTGGAAGCCGTGTTGATTGATTGCATCGGTTGCGATGTCGATCAACTTCTCCTGGGCTTCTGTCGGCAACGTCGAAGGGGTCGAGTAATTGTCAATGGCCAGTTCCTCGCCCTCGTAGTAGTTGTGATCGGAGATGGCCCAGATCTGGATCTCCCCGTTCGGATCGACCCAGCCTTCCACACAGTGTTGGGTCCAATCTTCGAGGGGTTCCTCGACCATCATGATGTCCTCGGTGGCAAGCGGGTATTTCTCCGTATCCACGTAGGCGCCAAAGAAGTCCTTGAACGGGCCGGTATACTTCGGGAGTTCTCGCTCAACGACGGACATCGCTTCTTCGTATTCCTCTCGATTATTGACCCGGTACTGGAGCAGTGTCATCGTAAGGAATGGCGGTTTGAGGTACGCCGGGAACTGGATGTCGTACTCGCCCCACTCGCCGGTTTCCAGATCGATGTAGTCGAACCAGGGAACGTTCGGCTGGTGTTTTCGGGAGTAGTATTTGTGATCTGCGAGAAAGATGGGTTCGAGTGATGGGCCCGGCAAGTCGTGCCGATCGATCAAGACCCCGCCCACGAGATTTGCGACGTCATGGGAGAAGAGGACCCCATCAATGTCCTCTGTTTCGACATAATCTGAGGCCCGTTCTGTGTACTCGACCATGTCGAATTCCGGGCCCGGTTGTGGGTAATCGAAATCCTCGTCTTCGAACCAATGGAGTTCGTAATCGAGATCACGCCCACCCAATTTGTCCCGATCACGATCGGTCGGAAGCAACACCAACAGGTCAGGTTTCGTGGATGTGGGATCTGTACCCATGTTGCAAGATACCATTAGGCTTGGTAAAGAGGTTACGATTGCTGGTTCTCGTGGAAACCCGACGATGTAAACGGGATATTCGAGAGGTAATCGGACAAATATTGCCATTTCAGCCCGTTTGTCTCGGGTTTTTGAAAGCGCTCCCTGAAGCAAATACCACGTTCGAAAAATTCATACCCCCCTGTCTATTTCTTCTCAAGAATGTCAAAATCTCGCATTTTTGCCGCGGTTGAGTCCGAGCGCGACTCGTTGGTCGGGCTCGCACGGGATATCTGGGAGCACCCCGAGATCGCACTCGAGGAGGAATACGCCGCGAACCGGCTTCGCGAGGAGCTCGAAGACGCCGGCTTCACGATCGAACGGGGTGTCGGCGGCATGCCGACGGCGTTCACCGGGACCTACGGGTCCGGCGAGCCGACGATCGGGATTCTTGGCGAGTACGATGCACTGCCAGACCTCTCACAGACGGTCTCGACGAATCGGGAGGCCGTGGAGGTCGGCGATCCGGGACACGGTTGCGGTCACAATCTTTTCGGCGTTGCGGGCATCGGAGCGGCGATGGCTCTGGCTGAGGCGATCGACAGAGGCGACGTGGATGGGACCGTCCGCTTCTACGGCACGCCCGCCGAGGAGACCATCATCGGGAAGGTGTTTATGGCCCGGGCGGGTGCGTTTGACGACCTCGACGCGGCGCTGACCTGGCATCCTGCTGACGTCACCGGCCCCCAGCGGACCAGTTCGCTCGCGGTCGACTCGATCAAGTACACATTCAAGGGGACCCCCGCGCATGCGGCGATGGCCCCGGGAGCGGGACGGAGTGCCCTCGATGCCGTTCAGCTCATGAATACGGGGGTCGAATACCTCCGCGAACACGCTCCTGACCGGGCACGTATCCACTACACCATCACCGACGGCGGCGGGGCGCCGAACGTCGTCCCGGCCGAAGCGACAGTCTGGTACTTCATCCGTTCGCCGAGCCGGCCCCAGGTCGAGAACCTCACGAATCGCGTCAACAACATCGCCGAAGGCGCGGGTCTGATGACCGAAACCGGCGTCGAGCGCAATTACGTGACCGGGGCGTGGGAACTCCTTACGAACGACACGATCGGGGATGTCATGTGGGAAAACATGCAGGACCTAGGGTCGATTCCCTTCGACGAAGAAGACCGGGCATTCGCCGCCGAACTCCACGAGACGATCGATACGGAGACGCTACTCACGCGCCTTGCGGACCTTCCCGAGGACGTGAGGGAGGCGGTCGAGGGGGAATCCCTCGCCACCGATCCGTTCCCGCGAACCGACGCCGCGCCATTCATGATGGGCTCGACTGACGTCAGTGACGTGAGCTGGATCGCCCCGACTGCCCAGTTCCGGGTCTCCACCTGGCCAGTGGGGGCGCGGGCACACACCTGGCAAGCCACTGCCGCGAGCGGGGGGTTCGGCTTGCGGGCGGTTTCGTACGCCGCGAAGGTTCTCGCCGGGACGGCGTATGATCTTATGGTGTCGCCCGACCGGCTCGAAGCGGCGACCGAAGAGTTCGAATTGGCGACGGGGAAGCGGAGCTATGAGACGCCCTTGCCCTCGGACGCCGAACCTCCATTTAGAGGCGGGATACAGTATTAAGCTCAGCCCCAGCCGACGAAATACTCGTATGCGACGACCACGACGATCCCGATGATAGCCATCGCCGCGGTCTTCGTGATCGTGTCTATCTGGAGCGTGGAAGCGACGTAGATTCCGGCCGCTCCCGCGGCGGCGATCAGGAGAAATGGCCGCCAGCCGTCGCGTTTTGCCCCTGTTCGAACCATAGTTGTCCCACGCCGGGTCACCTTATAAAGCCCACCGACAGGTTGGATGCGGTGGGAGAACGGACACGTCATCGAATCGGAAATAAATCTGACTTTTGATATAAATATTTCGGCAAACAAATAAGTGAATTTACTAATCAAAAGCCAAACTAGCACGGGGGAGGACTCACCAATCTTCGAATTACTTCTCACTAAATTTTTGAATTACTAAATATACACCAAAACTAATTAAAAATTTGATAGAACAGAAGGAAGATAAAAAAAATTGGCCAAAAAATACGAAGATATCGAGCATCTTCTGATTTA
>JAGXLJ010000162.1 GCA_018334775.1 Halodesulfurarchaeum sp. | reverse complement strand
CCTGGATGCCCTTCGACACGCCGAATCTCGATGTCCGAGCTCGCCGATCCGATGGCATCCCGAACTGCTGTGTCCGTCTCGTCAGCCGATCCCTCTCCATCAGGCTGGTCCAGGACAGCGACCGTGAGCTCGTCCCCGACCGACTGCGCCCGCTCGACCGTTCGATGGAGCACTTCGAGGGAATCCGAGCCGGTAGTGATCCCGAAGAGGATCTTCATAGGGGCTACTCGCCGGTCAGGCGCAAAAGCATTTGCCATCGATCCCTGGCCTGGCCCGTCACGCTTTTGCGGACCCCCAGGGTAAAGGCGGTATGGACGAGGATCCGGCGGCTGTCAAGCCACCGAATCGCCGGGTCACGGCCGGCCCGGAAGCGGTCCGGTCGCTCCTTTCGATTACGCCCGGCGACCGCGACGAAGGGGTACCATCTGACGTGCGCAAGTACGAGCGCTTCAAGAAAGTCGACGGTGCCACCTACGAGCGGGTCAACGAGTTCCTCAGGGACCGGACCTACATTACGGCCCGTGAGTGGGCGATTGCCCGACTCTGTGCTGATTTCCGGACCGAAACGGGCGTGGAGATGACCAAAATCGGGGAGAACCTCCCCGATCTGGTCCCCTTCATGACCGATACCTACAGCCCGCAGGCGGTCAATCAGGCCCGCTCCTCCTTCGAAGACAAGGTACGGATGGCAGGGGCCACGTTCCTCTACGGCGCGATGAGCGGCTTCTTCGCGGCCGACGAACTCGACGAGATCATGTACGAATCGACCGAGGTCGCGAAGTTCCTCTTAGAAGTGGAGGGGGTGGACCTCGCCGTCGAGGAGGAACTCGAAGGGGAGGAGCGAATCTCCTCGGTGATGCGGGAAGTCCGTGAGGCAAGTGAGAAACTCAGACAGGACGAACAGACGTGTCCGGAGTGTGGACATACGTTCGGCGGCGAGGACTAGCGGATTTTCGGCGGCGCCGGGTACCGGGGTTCGGGGCTATCGAACGTTCTTACCGACTGGCTCGCCGAACCTCCCTTCGGCGGTCGTCGGATCGGGACTCTCCCAGACGATCTCTCCCCGAACCATCGTCAACTCCGGAAATACCCCAGTCATCCCTTCAAATGGCGTCCAATCCGTTTTCCCGTGGAGGTCGGTCCCCCGTATTTCTCGCGTCGCCTCGGGATCGACTAGTACGAGATCCGCGTCGGCACCGGCTTCGATCCGACCCTTCTGGGAGAGACCGAAGATTCGAGCCGGATTTCGGGCCGTCAGATCGCGAACCCGTTCACGGTCGAACTGGCCCGCAAGAACTTCACCGAGCAGGAGCGGGAGGGCTGTCTCGACGCCTGGAACGCCACTCGGTGCGGACCAGATGTCCGTGTCCTTCTCTTCGCGAGTGTGGGGGGCGTGATCGGTCGCGATCACGTCAACCGTTCCGTCCGCAACCCGGTCGTAGACGCCAAGTCGACGGTCCTCGTCTCGGAGTGGGGGATTCATCCGCCCGAAGGTCCCCAACTCATCGCTATTTTCGGT
Organism: Halodesulfurarchaeum sp.; assembly: GCA_018334775.1. Lineage (GTDB taxonomy): Archaea > Halobacteriota > Halobacteria > Halobacteriales > Halobacteriaceae > Halodesulfurarchaeum. The sequence goes on along the minus strand of JAGXLJ010000162.1, from coordinate 2,648 downwards.
CGAAAGGAAGAGATGATGGGGGGTGACTTCTGTCGTCGCACCAGCTGTGGCGGCTTGATCGATCCCTTCCGGGGTGCTCGTGTGGGCAATGTGGATGTCGGCGTCGAGTTCCGTCGCAGTCTCAACGGCCTGTTCGATCGCCACGGCTTCAGCCTGAGCCGGCCGATACGCGCTCCAGGCTGCCGGACCGTCACTCTCGGCCACCTCCTGGTCGAAGTAGTCGGCGTTTTCGGCGTGTACTGTCGTCACCACTCCTGCTTGGTCGGCTCGATTTAGTGCGGTCTCGAACAGTGGCTCCTCGATTCCCATGTCACCTGTCGAATCGGCGAGGAACACTTCCCCGAGGGCGAAAAGGGACCGCTCAAAAAGGGACTTTGGGTCCCAGTCCGGCGTGACACCGCCGTTGATGCCCCAATCGACGAGCGACGGGTCTGTCAACTGTGCCTTTTGATCGAAACTGGCCCCATCTACAGTCGGTGGATCGGTATTTGGCTGATCGACGACAGTCGTCACCCCGCCGGATGCGGCTGCCCGGCTTCCGGTCGCCCAGGTTTCTTTTTCGGAGAATCCCGGCTCGCGAAAGTGGACGTGGACGTCGATCATTCCAGGGAAGAGCCACTTCCCGGAGGCATCGATGACCGTTTCTCCGGAGAGGTCGCTTCCGACGGCTGCAATCTGCGCCCCGTCGATAGCAACATCTCGTTCGCGGCCATTCGGGAGGCCCGCATTTCGGAATACGTGCATACCTGTACCTTCTGAGGACTGGGCCTAAAGGTGCCGGGAGCGTCCCGGGTCGATCACCGGTATCGAAGAAATAAATCCACCGCCCCCGAAGGCCATGTATGGTCACGCTGGGCGCCCCCGCCCTGGACCCGTTTCCCCGGTTCGCTCGCTATAACTCGCCCTACACTGCGCATCGCGATGGCCGTGCCATCGACCTGTATCCCGGAACAAAACGGGCCCCCAGCCCAGTGGCCGGAACTGTCGTTGAGACCCGGACGATGACCGCTCCGAGCCGGTCGTATGCGGCCCCGAACGACCATCTCATCGTCATCGATACCGGGACGGAACTCGCCCGGATTCTTCACGTCGATCCGGCGGTCGAGGCCGGAACGACCATCGAGCGGGGCGAGGATCTCGGGCCCCTGGTCAGATCGGGCTACTTCGCCCCTTGGGTGGACAACCACGTGCACCTCGGTTTCAGGGCGTACGGAACTGATCCAGTTCGGGCCAGCGGCTCGCTCCGGGTCGCCCTCGATGTTCCATTACACGGTCTCACCTGGGACGGAACCGGCACCGTTCGAGCGGTCGGTGATACGTACGTTATCCTCGACGCTCCGGTGCACCCGGATCCAGGGGGTGCGTTCGCGGGGATTGCAGACGACACTGGTCACTACGTCTTTGACGGCGGGGTTCCGCACTATGAGACAGGGGGTGTTCACGCGACAGATTCTGATCGTGGAAGTACTGAACCGATCTCGTTGCTCGGAACGACGCTTGCCCCTGGGTCGGGCACGATCGATTGGGAATCCGTCGCGGTGTTTGCAAACGGTCGTGAGATCACTGGACTCTCCTTTCTATTGGGGCGAGACCAAACGGGAGCGAAACTCATCTGCCCGAACGTGGAGTTTGCCGTGGGGGAGACAGTAACCGTCGAAATCGCCTGAAAAGGCGTTCCGAGTCACACCCCGTCGCAAATCACCGAACTCGACACGACTTACCACCGAACTCGACTCGACACACTCACAGGAACTCGACCGCCGCCCGCGTCGTCGTCTCACCGAACACCCACTCAGCGTGTTCGAGAGCATACCTTCGGTGATCGGCCTCGAGGTAGCCCAGTGCGTCGGACACGAGGACCGGTTTGAAGTCTCGCAAACCTGCGCTGCCGGCCGTGTGAAGGACACAGACGTTTGCGAGGGTACCCACGAACAACAGATCCGTGACTCCCCGATCCTCGAGGACCGTTTCGAAATCGGTTCCATAGAACGCGTCGTATGTGCGCTTCTCGATGACGAGATCGACTGGCTCGACTGCAAGGCCGTCGACGATTTCGGCGCCCCAGGACCCCTCGAGGACGTGTTTGCCCCAGCGTTCGAACTCGTTCATGTAGTAGGCGTCTTCGAACTGTCCCTCGGGGTGGACGTCACGCGTGAAGGCGATCTCGGTGCCGGCCGCTCGGCCCCGCTCCACGAGTGAGCTGATGGGCTCGATTGCGTCTTCGCTCCCTGGCGCGTAGAGGGCCCCGTCGGGGTGACAGAAGTCGTTTTGCATGTCCACCACCACGATGGCTGTCGTGTCGGGATCGACGTCCATAGGACCGAATTGACGGCCCAGTTCCAAAACGATTGGCGCGTGCGACAGAACTCGTGGGACCTGCCTCGGGCGGCAGGATTTTCCCGCTGCCGCTCCCACCGAAACCCATGCGTCGGGTGCTTGGAGTCGTGGCCGTCGTTCTCATTCTGGTGACCGCTGGGTGTGTTTCGGCCCCCGCTCCAGCAGGCCCGACAGCAACCCAGGAGCCATCCACGGCGTCGCCTTCGACACAAACGACACCGACTGAACCACCCCAGGGTGATCCGAGTCCCACGGACGATCCGCCCCCTGACCCGAAGACCGACCCCCTTGGATGGGAGGACGGGTACTGG
>JAGXLJ010000161.1 GCA_018334775.1 Halodesulfurarchaeum sp. | reverse complement strand
GAAGACGGTTCGGTTACCGTCCTCATCGACGGTGACGAGCCCCGAGTGCTGAAGGCCTGAAAGCGCACGCTCCAGGCCGTCGATGTCGGTGTTCACCATCGACCGCAACTCGAAGAGCGTCATTCCGTCTTCGTGCCGATCTGCAAGGGCTTGAAGAACCGCGACCTCGGTCTTAACCCGGTCACGGTGCTCCTGGCGGAGCCTCATGTTCCTGGGTATGCTATCCGTCCCCTTATACGGTTTGTCAGTGGGTGGCCCGCCTTTGGGTCCCTCCGAGCGGTACCCTTTTGCGGATGGGCCGGAAATCACGCGCTAATGGGTCTCAGGTGTACACTGCTCGGGCACGCCTACGGTGAGCCGGTGACCGAGCGGGATCGCGAACAGCGGGGTGATGAGGAGGTGGTGACGACCCGAAAAATACGGACCTGTAGTCGGTGTGGCACCGAGACGGTGCTTTCGGAGAACACCGAGGTTCGGTATTTGGAGCCGGAGGGCGGTGAGGGTGTCGCCGAGCGACCGGCGGCGGAACCGGAATCAGAGCGGGTACCTGCCCAAGAGCCAACAGCGGGAGAGCCAGAGCCAGGGACAGAGTCGGCCACAACAACCGGCCAACCAGCCGATTCAGAACCAGATGTCGCAGATTTGGTCGAGTCCGCCGAGGGGGAAACGCCGCCAACAGGGACAGTGCAGGAAACCGAGGCCTCCGAACCGGAAACACAGGAGGGCCTTGAACCGGAAACACAGAAGACCCCTGAACCGGAGGCAACCGAGGTTTCTGAACCTGAGCCAGTCGAAGCCTCCGAATCTGATACACCTGCGGCCCCCGCGAACGAGCCCCCGGAATCCGACCCCGAGACCCCGGACACCGAGGCCGACGAAGGGATTATTCTCGACGAAACAACGGACAGGGATCCGACTCCAGAAACCGGCGGACTCGAAGAGAGTGAGGAATACTCGGCCAGGTCGACGACCGATGAGGCAGCCACGTCGGCGGACCAGGCGAATGAGGCTGACGCGGTCGACGACATCGAGGACCTGTACGAGTCCGAATCACATTCAAGCGGGCCCACAGGCCCCGCCGGGGACACGAACGCCGATGATCCGGTAGACGAGACACAGCCCACGGCAGCGCCCGAATCGATGTTTGGCGAGGGAACGGACCAAAATGACAGGACCTCTGGGTCACCGTCAGCGGAAACTGGCACTGACTCCCAGTCCGACCCCTGGAAAGAACGGCCCCCGACACAGGAAAGCGACGAGTCCGCCCAAGCGGAGCCTGAGCGGGATGACCCGGCGTTTCAATTTGGCCTCCAGGAAGAAGCCAGTGGAAGTGGGACCGAATCGGCAGAGCAGGCGACTCGCGGCCCAGCGGGCATCAAAAGCGAAGGGCCGCTCGACGTGGACTCGGAGCCCGATTCGGCGTTCCAGTCCCTGGAATGTCCGGAATGTGGGTTTTCGGAGTCCGCTCAAACCTCGTTGCGGGCCGGTGACATCTGTCCGGACTGTCATCGTGGATACCTGGCCGGGCGGCGGTGACGAAGGCGTTTTACCCATCAAAGCGTTTTCTGGGTGTATGAAGGAGTACAAGATGCGTCGGGGAGAGTACCTCGAAGACCGCGTGTCGGACCTTCGGGCCCTGATCGAGGAGTATTTCGGGACAGTCGAGGGGACAGCGGAAATGGACGGGATCGAGATGTACGAAGTTTGGGATCCCGATAATCCCGTCTTCGATCGGATTCTTGCAGGCAAATCGCCGTACGGGTCCAAGAAGGACCAAATCGCCGTTCATTTCGAGGAGCGACCGGCCGAAGAGGTCATCGCTGCTGGAGAAGCCGATGCGGCCGCGGAAGCGGTCGATTTGAAAAACGACTTCCTCCTGGAGGTCACCGGTCGGGACGCAAAATCACGTCGCGAGTCCTTGAAGCGGACCGTCGAGGACTCGGATGACGTCCCGGAAGACGTCTAAACCTGGGTTCTGCCTCGACACGTATCGGAGGAGACCTATCGGTTCAGCTTTTCGCGTCTGATTCCGACCCCGGTCGGCGTGATGAGGATCTGATCGTCCCCTTTTTTCACGATATCTCCGCCGACCTCCTTCGCTGTCTCCCGAAGCTCGTCGATCGCGTGATCGACGGTTGGGTCCTCCGTGCGCAAGCGCGTGATGTCCGCGACGACCAGATCGCCATCGTAGACGGCGTCCTTGATCGCTATCACGTCTTCTTGGCCGTCAATTTCGGCGATATGCAACTCCATTTTCGTCTCAGCGTCGGCGGCCACGTCATCGAGGTCCAGTTCGACGTAGTCCCCGGTGCTTCGGTTTTCGCCCCCGAGGATACGATCCATGAATCCCATGTTCAGTGGATGCTTCCCGCTCGGCAATAGTGTTTCCCCTAAGACCCTGAGTTGTCGCGACTGCTCCCGTGGTCAACAATCGACGAATTCGACACCGGTGACCTCGAATCGGGCTCCACCAGCCTCGCTCTCGGTGAGCGTGAGTTCCCACTCGTGGGCCTCGACGATCTGTTCCACGATACTCAGTCCGAACCCAGTCCCCTCCTCGGCGGTCGAGTAGCCCGCTTCGAAGATGTCCTCTTGCTTCGACTTGGGGATTCCAGAGCCATCGTCTTCGACGAAAAATCCCGCTGGCAGTTCTCCAACCGTCACGGCCACATCGGGCCCATTGTGTTCGATCGCGTTTCGCATGAGGTTCTCGAAGACCCGTCGGAGCCGACCTCTGTCCGCTTGAATAACACGGTCCAGATCGGCCACCAGGGTTGTCGTCGGGGTCTCCACACTGGCCCAGGATTCCCTGGCAAGTGTTTCGAGTGCCACTGGTTCCGTTTCGGTCACTGGTTCGTCTTCACGAGCAAGTGAGAGCAGGTCCTCGATCAGCGTTTGCATGCGACTGTGGGCCCGTTCGACGGCGTCGAGGTGCTCGCTCTCACAGCTTTCTTGGGCGAGTTCGAGTCGTCCCTGGGCAACGTTGAGGGGATTGCGGAGGTCGTGACTGACCACCGAGGCGAACTGCTCCAGACGTTGTTCGCGTTCTTTCCGGGAGGAGACATCACGTCCGATGCTCAGAATCGCCGGTTCGTCCCGGTAGGTGATCAAACTCGAGCTGATTTCGACCGGGATCTCAGTTCCGTCTTTGGTCTTGTGGACCGTTTCGAAGACCTGGATTTCGTCTGCGGGCATCATCTCGATGAGCTGACGGATGTCCTCCGGATAGAGGCGGTCGTCAATATCCTGTGGCCGCATCGAGAGTAACTCCTCACGGGAGTATCCCAGCCGCTCGACAGCGGCGTCGTTGACTGCCAAAAAGTCCCCATCAGTGTCGAGGACCCATGCCATGTCGTTCATTCCGTTGAACAGGTCCCGGTACTCCTCGAAGGCCTGCTCTAACTCTTCCCTGCGCCGTGTCCGTTCAGTAATATCTCTGGTGACTCCGACAACGCCTTCGATCGAACCGTTGACTCGAAGCGGGCTGAGTTTGTATTCCAGAACGGCCCCTCCGTGACCAGGAAAGTCCCCTTCGAGTTCCCCCTCGAGTTTTGACCGCCTCCCCTCGTACAAGTCCTCATATGGGTCGCCCTCGAATTGGTCCCGGATCTGGTGGACCAAATTGCTTTGCGTTCCTTCGAGTTCTTCCCGTGATGCGCCGTACCACTCCGCGAGGTTCTCGTTGACGATCTCGAACCGGGCGTCTTCGTCGTAAATACAGGCCGACTCCACCATCGAGTGCACCATCGCCTCGTAGGTTTGCAACTTTTCTCGGCGTTTTTCGAGGGCCGCCTGTGATCGGTGAAGTTCGACCGCGTTCCGGATTCGGTTGGACAAGACGGCCCATTGATCGGCCTGTCGGCGTTTCCGGAAGTAATCGGTGACTCCGTTGGTGATCGCCTCACTGGCGATCTCTTCTGAGCCTTTTCCCGTGTAGAGGATGAACGGCAGGTCCGCGTCGTCCTCACGCACGGCCTGCAAAAAGTCGATCCCGTCCTGGCCTGGGAGGTCGTAATCTGCGACGATGCAATCGACTGGCTCTCCCTCCAAGAGAGATTGAGCGTCCTTGACGGTTCGGGCGGTCACCACCTGCAAGCGGTCATCCCCGGCTTCCAGGTTCCGAGCAGCGAGTTTCGGGAGACCCGGCTCGTCGTCGACGAACAGGACCATCTTCTCC
>JAGXLJ010000160.1 GCA_018334775.1 Halodesulfurarchaeum sp. | reverse complement strand
CAAATCGGCTCACAGCGATCTAACCGAGGCGATTGCATCGAACTGGGCCGTCGACTCCTCACAAATCTGGCTCTCGCCGGGCGGAGATGGCGCTCTCGATTATCTGGCCCGGGCGATGCTCGAACCGGGCGACACTGTCCTCGTTCCCGACCCGGGGTTTGCCTACTACGAAATGTCGTCCCGGTTTCACCACGGGACTGTCAGTCGGTATTCGATAGGCGAAGCGACGGAATTCGCGCTCACACCTGAAACGGTTCTGGACAGCTATCAGGGCGAGCGCATCGTCTACCTCACGAGTCCACATAATCCACTCGGGGGCCAGTTCACAATCGAGGCGGTTCGGGAAATCGCAGCAGCGACGGACGACGAGACCCTTGTGATCGTCGACGAGGCCTACGGAGAATTTGCTGAGGGAGAGAGCGCCAGAACGCTTCTCGATCAGCGCACGGATATCGCCGTGTTGCGAACCTTCTCGAAGGCCTACGGACTTGCCGGACTTCGACTGGGCTATACAATCGTTCCGAGCCCCTGGGCGGATGCGTACGCACGGGTCAACACCCCGTTTGGCGTCAGTTCGATTGCCTGTATGGCGGGACAAGCCGCGCTCGAAGACGACGAACACGTCGAGAGAACGGTGGAGACGGTCAAGTGGGCCCGGGAATACATGCGCTCGGAGATCGAGGCCCCAGTTCACGAGAGTCACGGGAACTTCGTCATGGTCGAGGTCGGGGACGGAACGGCAGTGGCCGACGCGATGCGGGACCGGGGCGTCATCATTCGTGATCTGAGTAGTTTCGGTCTCCCAGCCCACGTTCGGATCACTGCTGGCACGAACTCGGAGACCAAACAGGCGGTCCGAGAACTCAACGAGGTGCTTGAATCGTGAGAGTGGCCGTGACGGGGACCCCTGGGACGGGGAAGACGACGGCGACCGACCGTCTCGAGACCGACCTCGAAGTCGTTCATCTCAACGAAATCGTTCGTGAGGAAGGCCTCGACGCCGGGACAGACGAAAAACGAGACAGCGTGGTCGCTGATTTGGATGCGGTAGCCGAGTACCTCACCGATCGAGATGATATCGTTGTGGAATCCCATCTCGCCCATCACCTGGATGTGGACCGCGTCGTGGTTCTGCGATGCGACCCAGAAAGGATCGAAACACGACTGGCCGACAGGGGCGAATCCCCGAAAACACGTCGGGAAAACGCGGAAAGTGAAGCCCTCGATCTCATTCTCTCAGAAGCGGTCACGGCTCATGGCGAGGAGTCGATCTACGAGATCGAGACGACCGAGCAGACACCGGACAAAACTGCACAGGCCATTGAAGCAGCGATCGCGGGCACCCGTGAACCGAGTGCTGGGACCGTCGATTACACATCGTATCTATGACACTTGATAGACTCAGACCGATCGCGAACCTGTTTCTCGACCCCTTTGTCGGGACTGCCAAGCGGATCGGGCTGTCACCTGACGAGATCAGCCTACTCGCGTTCCTCCTTGCCGTGGCAGCGGGGATTTCGTTTTTGCAAGCCCGTCCGACCTGGTACCTTGCCGGGGCGATATTTGTGTTCCTCAACGGCTGGCTCGATCTCCTTGATGGCGCCCTGGCCCGCGAGCTGGAGACCGATTCACAGGCCGGGAATCTTCTGGACCACGTCTTGGACCGATATGCTGACATAGTGGTTGTCGCGGGCCTTGCTGGGGGCCTCGGTCAGTTCGCGCTGGGATTTGCAGCCATCACTGGTGTCCTTCTCACCTCGTATCTCGGGACACAGATCGAGGCTGTGGGTCTCGAACGCGAGTATGGCGGCTTGCTTGGTCGGGCTGATCGGCTGGCGCTGGTTGGGCTTGTCGCTGTCATTGTTCCGTTTTATCCGGCAATTGCGGGCATCTCCCTTGTGGCGATCCTGCTGGCAGTCCTGGCAGTCGTGGGTCACGTTACCGCAGTACAGCGCTTTGTCGGGGCCTGGGGAGAACTATGATAGACGGGTCGCACGATTTAAGGCCGGTGGCAGGTAATCATTCGCTATGGTTCAGTGTGAGATGTGCGGCGCCGAGACACAGTCCCCGAATACGGTCAAAATCGAGGGCGCCGAGTTGCAGGTCTGTGCTGACTGTGCCGAGTTCGGCACCGAAGTCAAGACCCAAGAGACGACGACCACGTCGACGAAATATTCGACGAACAAGAGCGGTACGAGTTCTTCGACTGGCTCATCGACGACCGGTGGCAGCGGTGGCTCGAGTGGGCGTCGCCGGGACCTCTACGACGAAATGGAGGAACTTGCCGAGGATTACGACGACCGAATTCGTAATGCGCGGGAGAGCAGGGACCTTATGCAAGAAGAACTGGCCGACCAGATAAACGAGAAGGTTAGTCTCATCCGCAAACTCGAACACGGTGATATCCTCCCGAGCGACGAGGTCCAATCCAAACTCGAGGGCCATTTCGACATCTCGCTCACGGCGGCAACGGAATCCGGTGACGAGGAATGGGATTCTGGTGACTCGGATTCCGGGCTGACTCTCGGTGACATGGTCGAACGGAAGGACTGATCGCAGGGAACGATTCCCGACACCGGACCGAACCACCAATCTTTTTCGCCATCCGGGGAGTCCCACAGGTATGTTCATCCTCGTCAATTTCAAAGCCTACGACGTCGACCCCGTAGCAATTGCAACGGCTGCGGCCGCTGTCGATGCCGAAACAGCGACGAATATCGGAGTCGCTCCCCAGGCGGCGGATATCGGTCCTGTCTCAGAGACCGGTGCCACTACCTGGGCCCAACATACGAGCCCGGTTGAGCCGGGGAGCCATACGGGCCAGCCACTTGCCGAGGGGTTGGCTCGAAACGGTGCGACAGGGACACTGATCAACCATTCCGAACGACGGCTCACACTTGCAGAAATCGATGCGTCCATCCGCGCTGCGGAGCGGGCCGGACTCGACACGATCGTTTGTGCGAACAATCCCGACCAGATCGCTGCGGTCGCGGCCCTTGGGCCCGACGCGGTTGCTGTAGAACCGCCCGAACTCATTGGAAGCGGGACACCTGTGAGCCAGGCCGATCCGTCGATCGTTTCTGACGCTGTCGAGGCTGCAGCGGGCGTCGATCCGGCAGTCGATGTCTACTGTGGGGCTGGAATCAGCACGGCCGAAGACGTCGATGCCGCGGCGGACCTTGGGGCGGACGGGGTCCTGTTGGCTAGCGGCGTTGCAAAAGCCGAGGACCCGGCTGCAGCGCTTGACGGCCTTGTTACCGAATAACTAACTCCTGGTTCACTCCGAACTATCAAAGGATTCGATGCGGGATTGGCCCCGAACCTCACTCTCTGTTTCACCACTGTGAGCCTCCGCATCCGGGTCGTCGGCCCAGTCTTCGAGGCCAGCCTGTTCGTTGTCGGCAAAGCTGAGATTGGAGACTCGGACTCCCAGTTTGCGGACTCGCCGGTCTTCGAACTCCTCGAACAGTTTCTGGGCGGTTTCACGAACCAGCTCGGGATCGTCGACGGGGCCGCTGAGCGAGCGTTCCCGAGTATGCATTTCGAACGGTGGTTCGATGACTTTGATACCAATCGTCCGGTACAGGGCCCCTTTGTTCGTGGCCCGGGCAGCGACAGCCCTGGCAAGAGCCGCCAGTTGGTCACGGGCCCGTTCTGGATCCGAAATCGGCTCACCGAAGGATGATTCTCGCGAGAGACTTTTTGCGCGGCCCCTGGATTCGACTTGCCGCTCGTCGATCCCTCTGGCGCGAAAGTGGAGGTCGCGGCCCCGTTCGCCGAACTGGTCGGTTATCGTCTCGAGATCGGCATTCGCGAGGTCTCCGATCGTTTCGATGCCCAGATCGTGAAACGTGCTCGCGCTCTTCGGGCCGACCCCATGAAGGTCTTTTATTGGAAGGGGGTCGAGGAAGTCCTGTAGATCGGGCGGCTTGATGACGGTCAATCCGTCGGGTTTGTCGTGATCGGAGGCGATTTTCGCTGCGCTCATGTTCGGAGCGACACCCACGCTTGCCGGAACGCCCACTTTGCGCTCGATCCGTTGTTTGACGTGCCGACCGAACCCCTCCGCAACTTCCCAGGCGGTCCGATCGGTGACATCCAGGTAGGCTTCGTCGATGCTGACCTCTCTGACGGTCTCTGCGAGTTCGTACAGGATCTCCTTGACGTCTGCGGCGATCGATTTGTAGTACTC
>JAGXLJ010000159.1 GCA_018334775.1 Halodesulfurarchaeum sp. | reverse complement strand
GGGTTGTGATAGTTCTCGGGGTCGCCGCGTTCGGTCGCTTCCAGATCCTCGAACGGCCGCGCGAGGAACCCCTGACCGAGCGGTCCCCACGGGATGACGCCCATGTCCGCCTTTTTCGTGATCGGAAGCAGGTCCCGTTCGTTCTCGCGGTAGGCGGGGTGGTAGTGGTTCTGTATCGTCTCGAAGCGCGGCAGGTCCAGCCGATCGGCAGTATGCAGCCGTTCGGCCAGCTGGTGGGCCCACATCGAGGAGGTCCCGACGTGCCTGATCTTCCCCCGCGAGATCAGGTCGTCCATCGTCCGTAGCGTCGTCTCGATAGGTGTCTCGGGATCGACGCGGTGAGTCTGATAGAGATCGACCGTGTCCATGCCGAGCCGGTCGAGGCTGTGTTCCAGTTCCTGTTCGATCGTCTTCCGGGAGAGCCCATCGGCGTTGGGGTGGGAGTCACCGTAAGAAAACCGGACCTTGGTGGCGACGACCTGTTCGTCCCGATCGTACTCGCTCAGGACGTCGCCCAAGATCTCCTCGCTCTCGCCGTTCGAGTAGACGTTGGCGGTGTCGAAGAAGTTCACGCCCAGATCGATCGCCCGCTCGATCAACTCGCGGGCCTCGGCGCCGTCGAGCATCCAGGACTCGCCCGTCCCGAAGCTCATACACCCCAGCGCGATCTTGCTCACGGACGTCCCGGTGGAGCCGAGTGTGGTGTACTCCATGTCCCGGCCGTTCGACCGGTGGGCGAATGAGCGTTGGGGGCGAGCGGGAAACTAAAGGTCCGGCGGACACCTCTTCCGTTCATGTTCGACGAGATAATGAAGAAGTTCGAAGACAGCCCGAGCCAGCAGCAGGTGATCCGGCTGTTGCTCGAACGGGGCTTTTCCGTCAACGACGAGGGTCGGGTAGTCTCCGGTGGGATCGAGATCCCCAACACGGGAATCGCTCGCGAGATCGGCGTCGACCGACGGGTCGTCGACGCCACGACGGACGCGATCCTCGCGGACGAGGAACTGCGCCGGATCTTCCAGAACATCTCCGCGATTCCCAGCCTGATGGACCTCGCGCCAGTACTTGATCTGACAGTCCTGACGGTCACGGTCGACGACGCCGAGGATTCGGGGATCGTCGCTGCCGTCACCGGCGCGATCTCGGACCGGGACATCACGATCCGCCAGGTTATCAGCGACGATCCCGAGTTCTCTGACCAGCCGCAGCTGTATCTCATCACCGACAAGGCGCTCCCCGGCGACCTGATAAACGAGATCCGTGATCTCGACTTCGTCCGAAAAATCGAGATACAGTGACGGGTCTGACTGAAGTTTATCGACAGCAGGACACAAAAGTTGACATCCTCCTCCGCGAACGCGGAGGAATCCCGAGCGGACGGGAATCAGAGATTCCCGAGCCTCGGAACCCCAAGGGGTCCCTCAACGGTGGGAGTTTCAGGTTTGCAGTCCAATCACCCGACTACCAGCCCTTTCGGGCACGAGTAGTCCCACAGCGTCGGGCTGGTGGACTGCTGGCAGTGCCAAACTGCCGTTACCCCTATCCTCGACCGTGTAGGGCGTCCCGGTGTTGTTTTTGCCACGGGGACGCCAGCAGGCGTCAGCAGAGTCGGAGATATCGTCGGCCGTACGTCAAGCAGTCAGCACAGACACACGCTTCTAGCATGTGCGTTCTCTGACTGCTATTTCGGAAGAGCGCGACCGCGTGCGAGAGCGAGCCGACCGCCTCGAGACGGCCGTTGTCGAGGCGACTGATAGTGACAGAAAAGCAAGGAGAAAGCCCCGTCGTTCACGGCGGGGATGAATCCGACAACTCTGGAGCAATCCATATTCGATAGCAAGGCCGAGTCTCCCACGCTAATCCATACCTTTACAAACAAATATTTCGTAGAGTGGAGTGATGAAGCGAGCCAACCAGTTCGACGTTCGCCCTCGCTCTAAGAAAGATCGCGAGGTGTTCAAACGCTGGTTGGACGCTTCTGCGAGTCTCTGGAACGAGACCAACTACGCTCGCCGCCAAAACTTCCTCTCCGACGACAAAGAAAGCGTCTGGGACGCCGACACTGGTACACTCGAAGGCAAATACAAGGGCGTCCTCAGCAGTTCCGTCGCCCAGCAAATCATCCGCAAGAACACCGCAGCGTGGCGGTCGTTCTTCAGTCTGAACGAGAAGTACCACGCCGGGGAACTCGATGAGAAACCGTCTCCACCGGGGTACTGGGGTAACGAAGAGAACGGGCGAGTCCTCCGAACCTACGTTCGCAACGACCAGTACACCATCGAGTACGGGGAACGTTCCCGGCTTGAAGTCCCGATTGGTTCTGAACTCAAAGACGAGCTGGGGTTGAATCGGAACCAACGCCTTCGCGTCGAAGTCGCGGGCGAGCCGAAGTGGAGCGGCGAGCAGGGCCGACTCGAACTCGTGTACGACGAACTCGCAGACACGTTCAGGGCTTTCCAACCAGTCACCATCGACGATTCTCGACTGGACTCACCATTGGCTGACTATTCAGCCGCTCTGGACATTGGTGCGAATAATCTCGTCGCCTGCACGACGACGACCGGCTCACAACTCCTATACGATGGACGCGAATTGTTCGAGCGGTTCCGCGAAACCACCGAGCAGATTGCGCACTACCAGTCGCTCCTCGAAGACCAGCGCAAATCCAGTAAGCGCATCGACCGCTTGTATCGCAAGCGCACGAATCGACGCAACCATGCCCAAGATGGACTCATCCGTGACCTCGTGGAACGGCTCTACAACGAGGGCGTCTCGAAGTTGTACGTTGGCGACATCAACGGCGTTCTCTCGACGCACTGGTCGGCGCGCGTGAACGAGAAGACGCACAACTTCTGGGCGTACCGCCGGTTCATCACCCGTCTCGAAAGCGTCTGTGAAGAGCACGGCATCGCGGTTGAGGAGGAGTCCGAAGCGTGGACGAGTCAAGAGTGCCCGAAGTGCGGCGAGCGCGAAGAGACGATTCGCCACGAGGATACGCTCTCGTGCCCGTGCGGGTTCGAGGGACACGCCGACCTCGTGGCGTCGGAATCGTTCCTGAGACGGCAGAACAATGCAGTCGGGTCGATGGCACGGCCCGTGTACCTCAAGTGGAACAACCACGATTGGCGGGAACACCACAACTCGCCCTCCATCGCAGTGGAGACAACGGCCAACGAGGCGGACACAAACCAGAGTACCACGCCGAGTGGGAATATCGCTCTCGGGGACTCAGACGACTGAGACTCCAACGAGAGGAATCCTCGCGCTTCAGCGCGGGGAGGATGTCAACGGTACGCCGGCGATGATGCTGTCACTCCGGTGAGTGTGGAACCGCAACGACGGGCCGATCAGCGGTCAACAGCAGCGACTGGGTAACGCTGCCGAAGATGACCTGGCCTACCGGTGACCGTTTGCGCGCGCTCACTACGATGTATTCGGCATCCTGAGTGGTACTATATTCAAGTATTTCCGCTGCCGGATTCCCCTCCAATCCAACGGGCTCAAACTCCTGTAGACCTTCGATGTCCTCTGCAATGTTGCGGGCCATCTGGGCTGCCTGCTGTCTGGTAATAGTCTTCTCGCTGTCCACGTCGTACCCATGCTCTGGTCTCGGGACACCGGCTTCGCCGACGTGGACGACGTGCAGATCGACATCCGCGTCGTCAGCGAGTTGCTTCGCCTGCTTAATCACGGATTCGGCTCGCTCTGACTGATCGATCGCGGCAACGATTGGCATACTAGAGATATTCCTCTACCAACAGGTAGATCTATCCCCTCTTGCAGTCTCGATCACGATCGTCGTCACGATGCCCGTGCGATCGGGGAACGCGTACTGTCGATTCACTACCGACTGACGACAATCACTATCAAACCGTCGTCCCTATGGCCGGTGTGACCGAGACCGTTCCCGTTCGCGTGCGACACGGATGTGAAAGTGACGACGAGACCGTGCTGTCGGTACCTGTCGGAACCGCCCTCCGGGACGCGTTGCTCGACGCCGGTATCTCGCCGCACGGACGGTACGCTCGCCGGGTGAACTGCCGCGGGAACGGCCTCTGTGCGACCTGTGGGGTCCGGATTCTGGGGAGCGACGGCGACACCACTCCCGCCCACTGGCACGACCGGCTGGCCGATCGGTTCGGCTACCCGCGGCTGTCGTGTCAGGTGGTCGTCGAAGCACCGCTGACGGTCGCGGTCCTCCCTGATCCCC
>JAGXLJ010000158.1 GCA_018334775.1 Halodesulfurarchaeum sp. | reverse complement strand
GGAGGGCGGACAACAAGCCTACGGTCGCCGAGACCTTCACGGCCCAGATAGTCGTGATGCAGCACCCGAGTGTCATCACAGCTGGGTACACCCCAGTCTTCCACGCTCACACCGCACAGGTTGCGTGTACGATCGAAGAGATCAACAAGAAAATTGACCCGTCGTCCGGCCAGGTCGAAGAGGAAAACCCCGACTTCATCCAGTCAGGCGACGCGGCGGTCGTCACGGTACGGCCCCAGAAACCGTTCAGCATCGAGCCATCCAGCGAGATTCCGGAGCTGGGCTCCTTCGCTGTGCGTGACATGGGCCAGACCATCGCCGCCGGAAAGGTCCTTGACGTCACCGAGTCCGAATAATGCAGCAAGCACGCGTCCGTCTCGCCGGCGTTAGTCCGGATGCATTGAACAGCATCGCAACCGATGTCGAGGAAATCGCCGAGAAGACCGGCGTCAGTATGAGCGGTCCGGTTCCGCTCCCCACCAAAACCCTGGAAGTCCCGTCCCGGAAGTCGCCTGACGGTGAGGGGACCGCCACCTGGGAGCACTGGGAGATGCGGGTTCACAAGCGGCTGATCGACATCGACGCCGACGAGCGCGCACTGCGCCAGCTTATGCGAATCCAGGTCCCGAACGACGTCTCCATCGAGATCGTCCTCGAAGACTAAGGTATTCGCGCTCTGCGCTGGCTGCCGGTTCGGCCAAAGCAGAATCCTCAAGGTCACCCGACCAATACGACTGATTGCGGGCTCGTAGATCAGTGGCAGATCGCTTCCTTCGCAAGGAAGAGGCCCCGGGTTCAAATCCCGGCGAGTCCATGCGAATTTTTCGCGTTCGGTAATCGCAACAAGGCACGGCTTCTTTATAAAACCTCACCACCGTCAAATAGCGTATTCGAACCGTATTTGGGGGTAAATCGCCGATTGTGTTTTCATGATTTCTTTGAGCGGCCCGTTAGCCCTACAGCGATTATCGAATGTGAGGAAAGCAGCGCAGATGAGACAACAGAATCAGCGGCGCGATGAGGGGGTTGGCCCTCCTATTCCTAAAGATACCTACACTCGGATACAGAAACGCGCAACCGCGCGGTAAAACACATCTGGTAGGCGGCTTCTTACTCAAATGGTGGCCGTAGGTCAGGCCACCAAAAATCAGCCGTCTGCTGGGTTTCGATTCCGACGCGGACGATTGTCCCATCCTGTCATCACCAGTTGTCGATTCCGCGTCGTCCTGTCCCACCTCCACAATCGTTTCGTGTAGCCCGTCGTGTCCGGAACAACTCTTACCGAAGTGCGAAATTGACTTCGCAGGATTCTGTTAGGACGTGCTGTGCAAGAGATAGAGCGCATATGCAGCAGTGAAACAATCAATAATCGTGATTTACACGACCTGTGTTCTAGTTAGGATAGGGTATTGAATCATCCATATCAAGGATGGTTTGTGCCGTGTCTACCCACGAACCCGGATCTATACTAAAGACTGCAGACCCCACAGTTGCCGCCAAAATAGTAACAATGGCCACCAATAGGATCACTCCTATAACACTGTTTACCCCCCTATTGTCCAAACGGAAACTTATCCATGTTTTGGCGAATTTCCGAAGCATAGTGGTGAATCAAATTTCTTAGCGGATATATCTTGGGCAATTAATAGAAACTGGAACACGCTAAAGGTTAATGTTCCTGTTGGAGTCCGATAGGTGAACGACCGTTTTCCGCTCTTTCCAGCGATCATAACCTTCTGAGACCCTGATAACTCCCGTCACTTCATCTTTCCAAGCAATTTGCTGAATAGACGCTCTAAGTCTTGCACGCCATTTTAAATAGTAAACTGGCAGTTCCCAGTGATCGTGCTGAATAGAACGCGCGTATCTTGCATTTCATCCGTGGAGTCCACATTGCTCATTACTGAACAGGAAAAGCGTCAGAAATCGGTCCAACTATTTCGGCTACAAGACGACTCATTCAATCGGTATCGTCCGGACTCTCATCTCCGGGCGCCCCTGTTGTGTCGCCTCTATCGTCTTTGGCGGAATCATTCGAACCCCATCCGAGCAAGCGTTCGACCAGCGATCGATCCCGAGGGCGTTCGACCAAGACGATCGACGTATCGACATCTGAAGCGATTTTCCAGACGATCGATCCACTCAGCGCCCTCGAAAGGATCCCCTTACCGGTGGCCCCCAAAATCGTCATCGTGGACTGCCGACTTTCCCGTTTGATGATCTCCTCGGGATTGCCGCTCTCGACGAGTTGTTCTGTCTCTGCTAAGCCATGTTCGGCGGCCCAACTAGTGAGGAACTGCTCGCCTTCCTCTTGGGTCCCGTCCTCCGGAATGTGCAACAGTCGAATCTCGGCATCGTGCTGCTCGCGGAGGTACCAGGCAATCTCGGCTCCGACCTCCGAATCCGGTCCACCTGCTGTCGGGAGGAGGATTTGGGCGGGATCAAACGTGTCGGCCCGAAACACCAACACGTCACAGGGAAGTTCGTCCCAGAGTTGACGCAGCCCCCGCTGGGACCTTCCACTCGAAAAGCGGTTCTCGGCCCCCCATCCGATCACGGCGAGATCGACATCGTACTCCCGGGCGAGGTCAAATATCTTGTCGAACGAGCCGCGTGACACGACGGTGGTGGTTTCGATATCCACTCCGTAGGACTCGGCCTGTTCGCGTGCACGGGCGAATAGCTCCTCCGAATCCTGATCGATCATCTCGGCAGCGTCCTCGCCCGCGGCCATCGGTACCTGGTCCGGAATTTGAACGATGTGAGCGGCGACGAGCGTCGCCTCGCGCCGTTTTGCGATCGTACAGCCGAGATCAAGCAGGGCTTCCTGTTTGGCAGGATTTGCCAGGGGCACGAAGACCTGGCGGTTACTTTCATTCGGGTTGAGTGCAGACGCCGTCGAAACGACGGTTTTCGGCAGTTCCGCTTTCCGGTCCTCGATGTGCTGGCTCAGGACTCCTTTCTTCTTGGCCGTGTTACGCGCGTAGCCGAAATACCAGATGATTCCGAAGACGACGAACGCCAGGCTGAGGAGGATTTCTATCGTCGCCATAAAGGCGATCAGTCCAAACGAAAAGACCGCACCCAAGAGCGGGACGAAGGGATAGCCAGGTGTCGTGAAATCGGGGTCGTACGCTTTGGTATCCGATTCTCTGTAGACTATCAATGCGAGATTCAAGAGCCCGTACACGATGAGGTGAAGCACGCTTCCGGCTTTTGCCAGTACTTTGATATCCCCGATGAAGATGAAGATGAAAATGAGCCCCCCTGTGAGTGCGATGGACCGATATGGGGTCGCGAAGCGGGGATGAACGGCGTTGAGTTTGGTCGTGATGATGCCGTCCCTCCCCATGGCGAAGTTGATTCGCGAGGAGGCGAGAATAGAAGCGTTTGCACTCGAAGCCGTCGCCAGCAGTCCCGCGAACGTGAGCGCGGCCAATCCGATCGGTCCCAGCATCAGTTCGGACACTCTGGCGACAGCAACGTCACCGAAGTCGATGACGTCCGTATACGGGACCACGCCCATTACGACGACCATTACGAGGGCGTACAGGATGGTCACCGAGACCAGGCTACCGATGACAGCGAGTGGAAGGTTACGGCCGGGATTTTTGATCTCCTCGGCAGCCGTGTTGATCTCGGCAAAGCCGAGATACGTGACGAAAACGAGCGCTGTAGCGGGAAACACGGCGGACCACCCGCCAGTCGCTGCTGGCGCAAAGGGGCGAAGATTCGATGGATCAACCCGGGTGGTTCCGACGACTGTGAACACGCCGATGATCCCCAAAAGAACGAGCACGATGATGATCTGAATTGAGCCGGTTTCTTTCGTGCCAATGTAGTTGACGGTAAGGAAAAACAGTCCGGCAAGCAACGCGACGACCTGTGAGGGGGTGAGAGTCAGTACCCCGAGTTCGACCGAAGGGACAGAGACGAAGATGGTCGCGTAACTCCCGAGCCCAATCAAATAAAAGGCGACGGCTGCGGCGAGTCCCAACCAGTTGCCCCAGCCAGCGATACTGCCAAACAGTGGCCCGAGCGCGTCGTTGATGTAGTAATATCCCCCGCCCGCTTTCGGCATCGCCGTGCCGAGTTCGCTGATCGAGAGCGCAGTGAAAGCGGCGATAATTCCTCCGACGACGAACGCGGCCGCGGCAGCAGGACCGGCAGATTCAGCCGCTGCTGCGGGAAGGACGAAAATACCGGCGCCGATCA
>JAGXLJ010000157.1 GCA_018334775.1 Halodesulfurarchaeum sp. | reverse complement strand
TTTCGTCCAGTCGTTTGTCAGTAGTATCGACCTTGTCGAGCTTGTTCACGGCCACGACGGGCTGAATCCCGAACTCCTCCAGGAGCGAGAAGAACTCCACGTCGTGGGGGAGGTTTCCAGCCTCCGTGTGGCGGTCAATGATGTCGACTGCAGCTTTGCCATCCAGGACTAAAACCCCGACAAGGATCTGGTCGGCGTAGGCCTCCAGATACTGGACGACGTCGGTTTTGATCTGCTCGCGGGTCTCTTCGGCCACCCCGGCCATGAATCCGAAACCCGGCAGATCGCTGATCATGAAGTCCTCGCTGGCCCAGTCGTAGTGGTTGGGCGAGCGGGTGACACCCGGGCTCCGGCCGGTATTGAAGGAGTGTCCGGTGAGCTCCCGCATGAGCGTGGACTTCCCGACGTTGGACCGGCCCACGAGAACCACTTCCCTGGAACGGTCCGGACGCGTGTCGAACATGCCCTCACTTGTCGGTCCGTCGATATACGGGTTGTGACCCTGCGGACAGTCCAGAGGCTGCGCCAATGCTTATGTCCCTGACCGTCGAAATCCGGTGCATGCGGCTGGTTCAAGTCACAGTACCGACTGGCAAACAGCAGGCGGTCCTCGAGACTCTCGACTCCTTTGACGTGGACTACGTGGTTTCAGAGGAAACCAGCAACCGTGCAGTCGCAGCGGTGGTTTCGTTTCCGCTCCCGACCGAGGCCGTCGAAGACGTTCTTTCCGCGCTGCGTGAGGCCGGGGTTGACGAACAATCCACCACTGTCGTTCTCGACGCCCAAACCATCGTCTCCCGAAAATTCGACGCCCTCCAGGAGCAGTACGCAGAAGAGACGAATGAGGACCCGGCGAAAATCGCCCGGGAGGAACTCGTGACGACTGTCGAGGACCTCGCTCCCAACCTCGAGAATTACGTGGTGCTGTCGGTCATCAGCGCCGTGGTCGCCACGGCGGGGATCCTGCTTGACTCGCCGGCTATCGTGGTCGGGTCGATGGTTATTGCACCGCTCATTGGTCCCGCGATGGCAACGAGTGTCGGGTCAGTTGTCGCCGATCAGGACCTGTTCGTCGAAGGGGTGACTCGGCAGGCGATCGGATTCGCCGTGGCAATCGCTGCGGCAGCGATCTTTGCGATGTTCGCCAGAGCCGTGAACCTCGTCCCACCGGGGATCGATCTGCTGGCGATCGAACAGGTGAGCGGTCGCCTCTCCCCCGATTTCCTCGCGTTGGCGGTCGCGCTCGGCGCGGGCGTCGCAGGGGCTTTGAGCCTTTCCACGGGGGTTTCGACCGCCCTCGTGGGCGTCATGATCGCAGCGGCGTTGGTCCCGCCGACGGCCGTCATCGGCATCGGGATCGCGTGGGCAATGCCACAGGCGGTGGTCGGTGCGTCAGTGCTCGTGCTGGTGAACGTCCTCTCGATCAACCTCGCCGCGCTCCTCGTCCTGTGGTACGAAGGCTACCAACCCGAGGAGTGGTTTCAACTCTCGGAGGCCCGCAGTGCGACGCTCAAACGGGTCGCAGTTCTGGCCGTCGCGATCGCTGCCCTCTCAGTGTTTCTCGGGGCGACGACCTATGCGGCGTATCAGACATCGACCTTCGAAGAACAGGCCCAAATGACGGTTGAGGGGACCCTTGCGGAGTACGGGGAGGCCGAACTCCTCGAGGTCGACTTTCAGTACCAACAGACGATGCTCTACCGGGACGTCGACCGCGTCGTCGTGACTGTTGGGGTTGCGAAGGGCGTCACGAAACCATCGGACCTTGCTGCCGTGCTCGAATCCCAGATAGCCGAGGCTGCAGCGGGTTCGGCCGACGTCGAAGTTCGGTATCTGACTGTCGACGTGAGCGAGGCCGACCGGAGTTACTCCTCAAAGGGGAGTTCGATCTCTACGTCGAGGGTCTCGATCGCTGCTTCGATGACGACGTCCGGCGTGTCGCCGACGACCTCCGTTTCGGTTTCTGACGGAATCGTCATGTAAAAGTCCGCCTCGATCTCCTGTGACACGTCGGCTTTACTACAGACGATCAGCATCGGGGCGTCGAGGGTCGCTTCGATATCCGCCCGCAAGGACTCCTGTGCCGTGAGTTGGTAGCCACAGGTTTCGCTCGGGTCGAAGAAATACAATACAAGATCGGCGACGTGTGAGAGTGCACTGGTCGCCTGGGACTCGATCTCGTTTCGCTCTTCTGTGGGTCTGTCGAGGAGCCCCGGCGTATCCACGACCTGGTACGTGATGTGGTCGCGTTCGAGATGGCCCACATTGATTCCGGTCGTCGTGAACGGATAGGCGGCTGTTTCGTTGTGGGCTCGAGTGACCGCATTGACGAAGGCTGTTTTCCCGACGTTGGGGTAGCCAGCTACGACGATGGTGGGTGCGTCCGGGTCGATGTCGGGGAGGGTTTTGAGTGTGTCACGGGCCTCGCTGATGGCCTCGAGATCCTCGGCCACCTCGTTCAAGACTGATCCCATGCGGGCAAAGCCCTGTTTGCGGATCTTCCGGGCCGCGTCGGCGTCCCCTTTGGGGAGCCGTCTGATATATTCCCGGCCCAGTTCGTGGGTCTTGTGGCCCGCCCAGGAGACTTCGGAGAGGTGCTGGCGGAGGTCATCGACACCGACGAGCGCATCTGCGAGTTCGTAATAGAAGGGATCGACCGTCTCGAAGTCCGGCCAGTCCCGAACGACGTACTCGAGGTTGTCGCTGAGGACGTTCGAGGCCGTTTGAAGCATCGACTGTTGTGCCTCGACGCCGTGTTTGGACCGGCCGGCTCTGGCCGCTCGCGAGAACGCGGTGTCGAGGAGCTCCGGGGCGGTGGGCGTGGTCTGGAGATCCTCAAAAATCATATCCTTCGGTAGTTTGTGGGCACGTAAAAGGCCGTTTATCGGCGTCGGGCGCGGCCTCGACTCCTTCTCACTCGCCGTGTCGGGCTTCGAGTTCCGCCAGCAGGTCATCGACCTCCATGTCCTGCATGGCAAGGAGAACGAGGAGATGATAGACTAGATCCGCCGCTTCGTGGGCTACCTCTTCCCCTTGGTCGTCTTTTGCGGCCAGAACGAGTTCGGTCGTTTCCTCACCGAGTTTCTCCAAGACCGCGTTTTCCCCCTTCTCGTGGGTCAAAAGATCTGCCGTGTAGGAGTCCTCGGGGAGCGTTTCCTTGCGGGATTCGATCGTCTCGAATAGGTCAACCAGGATATCCTCACTCATAGCTCCGTGACCTCCCTGATGTCCTCGAGGTCCTCGAATTCCTCGCCTGGCCGACCGCCTTCTTCAAACACGTCCTCGACGACGGCGATGGAGGCATTGGTTCGGGACGCGAGGGCCAGCGAGTCGCTCGGGCGGGCATCGATGACGGCCCCGGAGCGTGGGGTATCGAGGTGGAGGTCGGCCACGAAGGTCCCCTCCTCGAGGCCGCTCACGACGACCTGATCGATCCGGCCACCAAGTTCCTCGATGATGTCCAGCATGAGGTCGTGTGTCAGCGGCCGACCGATGTCCCTGGCGTCCAAGCCACGGGCGATGCTCACCGCTTCGTCGAAGCCAATGAAAATTGGGAGGAGGCGCGAATCCTCATCGTTGACCCCGATGAGGACCACGGGTACGGGGCCGTCGGTGGTGCCGGCCACCCGGACTCCGTCGATATATGCGTCCATACTACCGCTGGGAGTTGCAGGTAGAAAGGATGCCCGCTCCTGGTTAGAAGGAGACGATGGTCAGGATACGCACGAGGATGCCAAAGAGCCCACCGAACGCGATCACCGTCTTCGGATCCATAGTGAGTGCGTTCGTGCTCTCCGAGTCGAAGTACCGGACAAGGCCGGCACTGGACATCAGCCCGCCCGAGTTCTTGCCGCTGCTCATGTTCGACCGAAGGATGGAGACGCGCCTAAACCTTTCGGGCGA
Source organism: Halodesulfurarchaeum sp. (assembly GCA_018334775.1). Lineage (GTDB taxonomy): Archaea > Halobacteriota > Halobacteria > Halobacteriales > Halobacteriaceae > Halodesulfurarchaeum. The sequence continues at coordinate 320 of JAGXLJ010000157.1, read as the reverse complement.
GCCCCGAGAGCAACCCTTATGCGAGACGCGGGGGTAACCTGCGTACGCGATGACTGACGTCACTCTCATCGACTTTCACGCGGACTGGTGTGGGCCCTGCAAGACACAGGACCCGATAATCGAGGAAATCGAGGACGATTACGAGGAGGAGGTCACCTTCGAGTTCATCGATGTGGACACGAACCCCGACATGGCAAACGAGTATTCGGTTCGTTCGATTCCGACCGTCATCGTCACGGCCGGCGACGAGGTCGTCGCACGGTTTGTCGGCGTGACCCAGCGCGAACCTATCGAAGCGGCCCTGGAAACGGCCGGCGCCT
>JAGXLJ010000156.1 GCA_018334775.1 Halodesulfurarchaeum sp. | reverse complement strand
CAGGGTTCCGTAGTCTCAACGTGGCGCTCCGCCAGAAACTCGACTTATACGCGAACGTTCGGCCGACGTACTATCTCGACGGGGTTCCATCTCCCGTCAAAGCCCCCCAGGAGATGGATATGGTGACCTTCCGGGAGAACACCGAGGACGTCTACGCGGGAATCGAGTGGGAAGCGGGGACCGAAGACGGCGAACAGGTTCGGACCTTCCTCGAGGAGGAGATGGACGCTGAAGGCATCCACGAAGGCCCCGTCGGTATTGGTATCAAACCGATTACCGAGTTCGGCACCAAACGCCTTGTTCGCGAGGCCATCGACTACGCCCTGGAGAACAACCGCGACTCGGTCACGCTGATCCACAAGGGCAACATCATGAAGTACACCGAGGGGCAGTTCCGGGACTGGGGATATGAAGTCGCCCAGGAGGAGTACGGCGAGGCGGTCATCACCGAGGACACGCTCTGGGAGGAGCGGGACGGCGAACAGCCCGAGGATACGCTCGTCGTCAACGACCGGATCGCGGACAACATGCTCCAGCAGTTGCTCACCCGAACTGCGGAGTACGATGTCCTCGCGATGCCAAACCTCAACGGCGATTACCTCTCGGATGCCGCTGGGGCCCAGATCGGTGGCCTCGGAATCGCGCCGGGCGCGAACTTCGGCGAGGGACGCGTGCTTGCGGAACCGGTTCACGGCTCCGCGCCCAAGTACGCCGGACAGGACAAGGTCAATCCGACCGCGATGATCCTCTCCGGCCGCCTCCTCTTCGAGTATCTGGGTTGGGAGGACGCCGCGGACCTGATCGGCGAGGCCGTCGAGCAAACCATCGCCTCGAAGTACGTGACCTACGACCTGCACCGCCAGATCGAGGGCGGCGAAAAAGTCAGCACCAGTGAGTATGCCGAGCGGGTCGCCGAGACGATCGAAGACCTGGCCTGACCAGGCTCCATGCCTGGCGGACTCACTCCGCCCAGTCCGGGTCCGTCCGCGGCGGGCTGAAAATGTCGATCCCTTCCGCGACACGCTCGCCCGTGTTTTCGATTGCGTGGGGTTCGTTGCCTTGGAGGTTGTAGGAATCACCTGCTTGGACCACGATTTCGTCCCCCTTCACGGTGAACGTGAGTTCGCCGCGAAGGAGATAGCCGAGTTGCTCGTTCTGATGGCTGTGCTCCGGAACGACCGCACCCGGTTCGATTCGGAACTGCTGGATGTTCATATGTTCGCCCGCCGCGAGAAGGGCCAATTGGACGCCATCAATCGGTTCTGCCGATTCGACTTCGGAACGTGAGACGCGGTCCATGACGTGGCCAACACGCCACGTCTCGAAAAGTGTGACCCGGCGATCACTGGGTGAAGACGGTTCCTTACGGTGCCCGGACCGCGAGCACCGAGAGATCAGAAAACGGAGTGTCTTCGGGACCGTCACCGCCGGCGTGGTCGGCCAGGTCCCCAAGCGGCTGTCGAGTCACTGACTCGTCTTCGTGGCTGAGTTTCTCCAATACGAGGCTATCCAGTTCCGGGTCCGCCCCCGCCTCCAGGAGGTCGGCCGCGATGTCCCCGGGCATCACGTCGTACGGTCTGGGGAGTACCAGGAGGTGGCGTTCGCCGACCACTTCGCGCAGTCGGTCCAGTCCTGGCTCGATATCCCCCGATTTGTGCAGCGTGACGAATCGGGTGTCCTCAAGCGGCGTGCGAGCCCGACTGGCCGCCATTTGAATCGCCGAGATACCGGGTACTACCCGAACCGGCCGGTCGACAGCGTCCTCGACCTTCCCCAGGAACTGATAGCCGGAATGGTTCGGATCGCCCATGAGCACTGCGACCCCCTCTGCCCCCTCACTCACCCGTTCGCCGAAGGCCCCGAGGGCCTGGGCCTCGTCTTCGTACCCGCAGGTCAGTAGTTCCGCGTCAGTGAGTTCCGCGACCAGCTCGACGACCGTGCCGAAACCGACGACTACGTCGGCGCCTTTGATGACCTCTCGCCCCCGCTTGGTGAGGAATTCGACGTTTCCCGGTCCGATACCGACTGCGTGGATGGGATTCTCGGGGTCCGGGTCCTCAGGTTCCGCGGCAGCTGCAGCCGCCGGGTCGGGGCCCGAATCGAGGTCGTAGTCGCTCATCGTTCGATCTCCCCTGCTTCCATGTCGGTTGCCACGTGAATCAATTCGTTCGCGAGCGCTGCCGCCAGGCCACTGCCCCCCCGCCGACCGACGTTGGTGATCGTCGGGACGCCAGTTGCCTCGCCAACCGTCCGGAGCCGTGCCCGACTCTCGGCGGCCTTGATGAACCCAACTGGTGTCGCGAGGACCGCTGCGGGCCGGGTGCCCGCTTCGATCCGTTCGGCGAGGGTCAGTGCGGCCGTCGGCGCGTTGCCGATCACTGCGATCGCGTCATCGTAGACGCCCTGTTCGTCGAGGGCAATGACCCCTGCTTCGGTTCGGGTGATCCCAGTCTCCTCTGCGAGGTCGTCTCCGTGGCCCAGCGCGGTGTCCTTCTCGCAGTCGTGGTTTCGGTCGGTGATGCCGTGACGAGGCATCGTCACGTCCGTGATGATGGGGTTTTCCGCCAGTACAGCTTCGGCACCGCGCCGGATCGGGTTGTTTCCGAAGCGCATCAGATATTGGAACTCGGGGTCGCCTGTCGCGTGGACGGCTTTCCGCCGTAACCGGTCCTCGAGTGTGTCACCGGGGACGAGTTCGGAGACGATGTCCAGACTGGCCTCGGCGATCGCGGCCCCGTCCTCGGTCGTCGCTCCGAGGTCCGTTTCGTCCGTCTCCCCGGTCATCGGGCCACCTCCGGGCCGTCGGGAGCGGCTTCGAGGGTCCCGTCGACCTCGAGTTGCAGGTCTTTGAGTTGATCGACGGTCTTCCGGTCGGCCTCCCAGAGGCCCCGATCGACAGCTTCCAGGAGGGTCTCGGTAACGTGCTCCAGCGCCCAGGGGTTCTCCGCCATGAACCACTCCTGGCGGTCCTCGTCGAAGGCGTAGGCATCCGCGACCTGTTCCCAGAGTGTGTCGCTGATCGCGTCGGTGGTCGCCGCCCAGCCGAGGGTGATCTCGACGGTGTTTGCGAGGTCGCCGGCCCCTTTGTAGTCGTGTGCTTCCATGCTGTCGATCCAGTCGGGATTAAGTACTCTGCTGCGCATTGTCTGTCTGAGTTTCTCCGCGTTAGTGTAAATCTCCGGCCGATCCGGGTCGCTCGCATCGCCGACGTAGGACGCGGGTTCGGTCCCGCGCCGGTCGGCCACGGCCCGCTTGAAACCCCCGTGAAAGGCATACCAGTCCGAGCTGTCGAACTCGTCCTGCTCGGCGGTGTCTTCGAGTTTGACTGTCGCTTCGATCCCTTCGAGCCGGGTTTCGAGCGCATCCTGTGCCTCGTGGACGGTCCCGGAGCCGTCGACTGCATAGCCGCCCCAGGTCACGAAGACGTCCGCGAGATCCGACTCGTCGCTCCACTCGCCGGTGGTGATGGCCTTGTTCGTCCCCGAGCCATACCCGCCGGGCCGGGTTGTGAACACCCGATGGAGCGAATCATCGGATGCGGCGCCTGGGGCTCCACCGTCCTGCTCCGCCAGGTGATGTTTTCGCACATAGTTCTGCGCCGTCGGTTCGTCGAGGCCCGCGACCGTTTCGACGGCCTCCTGGAGGAGTCCAGCAACGCTAGGGAACGCATCGCGGAAGAGCCCGGAAATGCGAGTCGTGACGTCGATCCGTGGGCGACCGAGTTCGGTGAGGGGGATGGGCTCGACCCCATCCACCCGTCCTGCATCCGTCCAGCTCGGCTCGACGCCGAGCAAGGCCAGGATTTGGGCGATGGTTTCACCCCGAGTCCGGACTGTTGGCGTCCCCCAGGCTACGACACCGATTTCTTCCGGATAGTCCCCTTCCGCTTCGAGATGCCGATCGAGAACACCCTCTGCGATGGCGGTCCCGACATCCCAGGCCGCTTTAGAGGGGACCTGCCGGGGATCGAGTGTGAAGAAGTTCCGCCCTGTTGGCAGGATATCGGCGCCGCCACGAGTGGGGGCTCCACTTTTTCCAGGCGGGACGTAAGACCCCTCCAACGCGGCGACGGTGTTCGTGAGTTCCGTCCGAGCGGCTTCGATCCGGGGAACGAGGTCGTCCGCGATGTAGGCGAGGACGTTCTCGACGTTCGTGACCGCATCTGGATCGGGACTCGATCCGAGCAGTGGCAGTTCCCCGACCAGTGACTCGATCGTTTCCTCGCTCACGTC
>JAGXLJ010000155.1 GCA_018334775.1 Halodesulfurarchaeum sp. | reverse complement strand
CGACCTTCCCCACTGGCTCGTCGAATCGTTCAAATCCACCCTCGAATCAGTGTATCGAGCGGATTTGGTCCTCCTCATCGTTGATGTGAGTGAGCCTATCGAGGAGATCCGTGAGAAACTGATGACCAGCCACGATACACTCTACGAGCGCAACGAAGCACCTATCGTGACGGTGTTGAACAAGGTCGACCAGGTCGAACCCGAGGAACTGAGAGATAAACGTGAAGCGCTCTCGCCGCTCGCTCCGGAGCCGGTCGCGGTTAGCGCCATCGAAGAGACGAACATCGAACGCCTCAAAGAGCGGATCCAGCGTGAACTGCCCGAGCGTCAGCGCGAGCGGTTGGTTTTGCCCATGACCGAGGATACGATGAGCGTCGTGTCCTGGGTCCATGACAACGCCTTTGTGGAGGAGGTGGAGTACCGGGATGAGGAGGTTATCCTGGACTTCCAGGCCCGACCCGCGATCGTCGAACAGACCCGGGCCAAGGCAAGCGATCTCGCAGCGGACGCCTAATTCTCACTAGAGCGGGCGTTTCTCTTTCGAAACGACCCGGATGTCTTCGATTCTCGTGTCCGGGTACTGACCGTCGGCGTCTTTTTCGGCTGCTTTCACCATATCCCAGATTACGTTCAATCCAGTTGTTGTACCCTGAAGGGCTTCCATCTCACACCCGGTTTTCCCGGTCGTTTCGACGGCGACTTCCAGCGTGATCGTTGGCTGCGCCATCTCGAAGTCTGTCTCAACGTTCGTGATCGGAATCTGATGGCACATTGGGATCGTTTCCCAGGTATGTTTGACCGCCTGGATCGCACCGACTCGGGCGGTGGCCAGCACGTTCCCTTTGCCGACGTCGTCGGCCCGAATCGCGTCGATTGTCGAGGGTTGGAGGTGAATCGTTCCCGCTGCGACCGCTCGGCGGGCTGTGTTCGGCTTGTCACCCACATCGACCATCTGTGCATCGCCTTCCGCGGTGGTGTGTGTCAGATCGTTTTCATCTTTGCTCATGGTCGTTCACCTCCGAGTGCCGCTGGAAGCGTGTCGAGGAGATCCGATGCGAGGAGTCCACCATTCCGGCTCTCGGCCGCCAAGTCACCGGCTGTTCCGGTTAGGTAGGCTCCGAGCGCTGCGGCATGGAGTGGATCAAGGGTCGCGAACATGGCCCCCGTGACACCCGCAAGGACATCTCCTGTTCCGCCGACTGTCATTCCTGGGTTCCCGGTTCGGTTGATCCGCGTCCGTTTGCCGTCCGCGATCACGTCATCCGGTCCTTTGAGAAGGATCGTTTGTCCGAGTTCGGCTGCCAGGGCTGATGCCTCGGCGGCCCACCCCTCCCGATCTGTCTTCGCAGTCCCACCAAGATCCTGGAACTCGCCGCGATGGGGGGTGCAGATGCAAGACGCCTCGATTTCGGCAGTTCTGACGGCCTCCAGGGCATCGGCGTCAAGGACGACACGGCCGGTGTACGTTTCCAGAACTGCAGCGACCGTGGATCGAGTGTCGGGATCGGATCCGAGGCCCGGCCCAAGCACGAGAACGTCCTGGTCAGTTGCGGTTTCCTGAATCGTCGTGAGATGGTCCGGTGCAACTGTTTCACCTGGGAGCGAGTCGACGATCAGGTCCTCGCTATAGCTCTGTATCTGGTCGGCGACTGGGTCCGGTGCCAAAACCGTCGCCAAGTCCGCCCCTGCACGAAGGGCCGATTGAGCGGCCAGTGCCGGTGCCCCGGTGTACGGACCGCCACCGACGACGAGAACACGTCCGAAATCACCTTTATGCGCAGCAACCGGTCGGTGCAACCGCCGAAGATCGCCTGGACCGACGAAGCGCTCGGCGGCTGCCGGAATACCGATGTCCGCTACCGTAACACCGCCGTGGTTTTTCAATCCCGGTTTCAGATCGTGAAAAGTCACGACACGATCGGCATCGACTGCAACTCCAGGGGTTGCTCCCGTGTCGACGTTCATGCCGGACGGGACGTCGACAGCGACGACCGGGCAACCGGATTCGTTGATCGCTTTGATCGCTGTTTGCTCCGGTTCCCGTGGCGCACCGGCGACGCCGGTTCCGAGTACGCCGTCGATGAGGACATCCGGATTATCGAGGCGAAACGTGGTCGAATCCCGGACAACTTCGGTCTCGATTTCGGCCGCCTGAAGTGCCTCCCACTTTTCTCGGGTCACATCGCTTCTGATGCGGTCCGAATGACCCAGTAATGTCACTTGTGGGTCGAGATCTGCAAGAAAGCGGGCGGCTACGAGGGCATCGCCGCCATTGTTCCCGCGACCGGCGACGACTGAAACGGAGTCTGCATCCGGGGCCTGTTTGCGAACGGTTCGCGCGACCGCGTTTCCAGCAGATTCCATCAGGTTCGTCTCTCGGACGCCGAGTGCCACGGCGTTCCGATCGAGGATCGCCATCTCGCTGCTCTCGATCATGACTCGGGATAGGTGGCCGATCCCCTAAAGGAAGTGGTCTCCCAGGATCAGGTATTCGATTCGTCTGTGCGGAGATGCGTGAACAGGTAGGTCTGTGTGTAGCCGGGTCGCGGGCCGAGTCGTTCGCGGATCGCCCGTGAGGTGGCTTCATAGGAGCCCTGCTCGGCTTCAGGGAAGTGGGTCTCTATTGCGGATTGGATCCAGGTGTCGAGTGGAACCGGTTCCTCGAAGTTCATGCCGAAGAGGAGCACACAATCGGCCACTTTCGGTCCAACGCCAACGAACTCTGTCAACTCCTCTCTGGCGGTTTCGTATGGGTGGGAACCAACGGTTTCGAGAGAAACGACATCGTCTCGAAGCAACACAGCGGTTCGTTTGACATAGGGGGCGCGATAGCCAAGGCCGAGGTCCCGCAACTCGGCTTCACTCAGGGTTGCCAACCGTTCAGGGTCCGGAAACGCGGAGACGTCCCCGTCCTGCCACTGAATTCGGTCGCCGTACGTCTCCCGGAGCGCGGTCACCAAATCATGAATTCGGTCGATCCGCATTTGTGCAGAAAGGATGAACGAGAACAGGGTTGGCACGACGGGTTCGGTCACCACTCGTAACCCGTCGAAGCGGTCGATTGCCGCCTGGACGACGGGGTCATTGGGAAATCCGGACCGAATGTCGGGGAGGTCCGTATCGAGATCCAGTCGGTGGCGGAGGGAATCGGTCGGATCAGTATTCGACCGCCAATCGAGTCCACCGTCCCGTGCTTTGACTTCGATCACGTCGGTTTTCTCGACTGTCCTGAACCACTGCCCTGTTTCGGGGGTTTCAGTCCGTTCCCAGAGAAACGTCTGGCCACTTTCGAGGGTCGTCTGGAGGTCGAACGAGCCCGGGATAGATTCGGCCGGAATGTGCCCCGTTTCCATCGTGAGAAATTCGGAGGCCTGCGGGGATAACCTGTCTGATTGGGGCTAATCTATTTTTACATTGGGCGTCAAACACAACCATACCCATGGATTGTAGGGTCGTTGTCGAGGCAGCGGTTCCGGTCTACGACGTGGAATCGCCAAACGAGGCCGTTCGCATCGCCATCTCGAAGACGGGCGAGATGTTGAATCCCGATCTCAACTACGTCGAAATCGAAATGGGAAGTCGGAGTTGTCCGCACTGCGGGGACGAACTTGACCCGGCATTCATCGCCGCGGACGAGAGTCTCGTGGCTCTTGAACTCGAGATGACGGTTTTCAACGTCGAACGGGAAGAACACGCGTCCCGCATCGCTCGCAAGGAAATCGGCCAACGGCTGGAAAACATTCCCCTTGAGGTCCTCGAGGTCGAGGTGCTGGAAGACGATGACGAGGAGGAGACAGCCGAATCGGGGGAGAATGAATCGGAGTCCGAAAAAGAAGAATCCGAGACCGAGGAAACGTCGGGTGAGGAGGACTCGGAGGACGTTCTGCCGGAGTTCGAGGACTTGATCGACGAGTAAGGTTTCGCCCGAAACGTTCGATGAACCTGGGGTTGCTCGTCTGAAGGAGCCGCGGCGCTACTCACTCTGTACGTCCATCGCGGATCCACACTGAACCTTAGTCGGCCTGGGCCGGAACCGTCTCAGTACTCTCGGCTGCGTCCATTGTCCCTGTGATGCCTTTTGCCAGTGCAAAAACAGCCGCCTTGTGATCAGTTTTGGACTTGTGGATCGATGTCGGTCGTACACCTTTGGAATCGTACTTCTCGAGTTGGAGTTCTCGCGAGGAAACACGCTCGTAATAGTTTCCGACCTCGGCGAGGAGACCATGCAGGTGGATGAGCTCC
>JAGXLJ010000154.1 GCA_018334775.1 Halodesulfurarchaeum sp. | reverse complement strand
GAGGGCCGGACATGCTCGGGGACGAATCAGTCCTCGTACTCGGCCATACGCACGTGCAGCACGTCGAAGAGACGGCCAACGGGATCGTGCTGAACCCGGGTAGCGTCGGCCAGCCACGGGATAGAAACCCTGATGCAGCGTATGCATTGTTGGACCTCGATTCGATGGAAGTGGAACCCCGGCGGGTCTCCTATGACATCAGCCGCGTCGAGCGAGCCGTCGCCGAGGCAGATCTTCCGCTACGAACCGCCGAACGGCTCCGCGACGGGCGCTGAGCATTTGAGTGGCCGGCTCACACCGGTTCGAGTTCGGCCGAGAAGTGGCGAAGTTCCTTGCGGGGCGGTTCCCAGACCACCTCGTACCCGGGCACCGACTCGGCATGTTCCATGACAGCCGTGACCGTCTCGACGATGTGATCGAGATGTTCGCGGTGATATCTCCGCCGGGGCAAGGCGAGTCGGACCAGTTCCGGTCGATCGGTGTCGGGGAAGGCGAAACTCCCAAGTTCGACGCCCCGAACGCCACCCTCACGATAAAGTTCGACGACGAGGGCCTGTCCCGGATACTTCGCGAGGGGTAGATGGGAAAGGAGCGCTTCGGCATCGAGGTAGACCGCGTGGCCCCCGAGAGGCTGGTAAATCGGAGCACCCGCCGCTGCGAGTCGCTCGCCCAGTTCCTGGGTTTGCCCGATTCGTTGGGCGACGTATTCGTCCTCGACCGCTTCCTGGAGCCCGACCGCGAGCGCTTCGATGTCCCGACCCGCCATTCCCCCGTATGTCGAAAACCCCTCATAGAGGATCGCCCGCTGTTTGACCCGCTCGAACAGTTCCGGGTCGCGAACGGCCACGAACCCACCGATGTTCGTGATACCGTCTTTTTTCGCGCTCATGACCAGGGCATCGGCGTAGGAGAGCTGTTCCCGAGCCACCTCAGCGACAGTGGCGTCCTCGTATCCCGGTTCGCGCTGAGTCACGAAGTACGCGTTTTCGGCGAATCGGCATGCGTCAATGACCAGCGGGACGTCAAGTTCGTCAGCAAGATCGCTGGCTTTCCGGGTGTTTTCGACGCTCACCGGCTGGCCGGCGGCCGAGTTGTTCGTTATCGTCAGAATGATCGCGGGAACGGACGCTGCGCCCCGGTCCTCGACGAGCGAGCGGACGGCGTCGATGTCGAGGTTGCCCTTGAAATCACCCGACGCATCGGGGTCCATCGCACCATCGACCGGACAATCGACCGGTTCGGCACCGGCATTGGCGACGTGGGCTCTGGTCGTGTCGAAGTGGGTATTGTTGGGCACGACGTCATCTGACTCGAAGAGGGTGCCATACAGGACGTTTTCCGCTCCGCGGCCCTGGTGGGCGGGAACGACGTGCTCAAATCCCATGACGGACTTCACCGCATCCTCGAGGGCCTCGAAGCTCGAACTGCCCGCGTAGGCCTCGTCACCACGAAAGAGCGCTGCCCACTGTTCGTCGCTCATCGTCCCGGTCCCACTGTCAGTCAGCAGATCGATGAAGACGTCACTGGATGACAGATTGAAGACGTTGTACCCGGCATCTGCGATATGTTCGGCCCGCTCCTCCCGTTCGGGGAGTTGCGTGCTCGTCACCATTTTGGAGAGATACGAGCGCATAGCAAAGGCGCAGGGCGAGAGCCCCAAACATGTTCCTGGCGGTTTCTGTGCGACAATGCGCGACCTGTGACGAGGACGAGCGGAGTTGTCCGACAGAACGCACTTCTGCCAGTTCCACTGGAGTTATACTCGGGCCCACATTAGCGGGGCCATGGCCCAGCCCAAGCCGGAGTGGATTCGTGATTCGCTCTCCGGCGTGGACCGTCAACACCACGCCGTTTCTGAGACCATCGAGGACCAATCGTTGACGACAGTCTGTGAGGAGGCGTCCTGTCCGAACCGCGAGGAATGCTGGGCGCAGGAGCGGACGGCTTCGTTCATGATTCTTGGGGACACCTGTACCCGGAACTGTGACTTCTGTGACGTGCCGAGTGGCAAACCCGCTGCAGACACACCGGATCCGGGCGAACCGGACCGTCTCGCTGCGGCTGTCGACGACCTCGACCTCGATTACGTCGTCGTCACCTCCGTCGATCGCGACGACCTGCCGGATGGCGGAGCTGGCCATTTCGCGGCCTGTATCGAAGCGATCCGAGAGGTGACACCGGAAACGACAATCGAAGTCCTCATCCCGGATTTCGCGGGCTCAACACCCGCCTTGCGGAAAATCGTGCGCGCCGGCCCCGACGTTATCGGACACAATCTGGAGACTATACGACGGTTACAGGGCGAGATTCGTGATCCCCGTGCGGCCTACTATCAATCCCTGTCAGTCCTGGAAGGCGTGAAGAAACTCGATTCGGAGATCTTCACAAAGAGTTCACTCATGGTCGGATTCGGCGAGCACGAAGCCGAGATGAAAGCGGCGATGGACGATCTTCGCGGGGCAGCCGTCGACTTCCTGACGATCGGCCAATATCTCCGCCCTTCGAATGATCACCCCGCGGTCGAATCCTACGTCCCACCGCAGCAGTTCGCAGCCTACCAGGAGTACGGGGAATCGGTTGGCTTCCAGTATGTCGCTTCGGCACCGACTGTGCGGTCCTCCTATCGGGCCGGTGAACTGTTCGTCGAGAACGCGATGGAGTCGGGGCTCGAACCGGATCAGTTGGGATCAGTGAGCGACCCCTGATCACGGTCGAAGTTCCACGCATCGGTCCGGTATTTTTTCGTTGCAAGTTCCGCTGCCCGTTCACGTTCGGCGTCAAGATAGTCAGATGCTCGAACCGAACGGTCGCTGGTAAAGGCATCGATCATGGCCGCTTTGAGATCCGCGCGTGACGCGTCGACCAAAGACCGAACAGGCGCCACCCGATCCCGGGCATTTTCGAGATGTTTCTCGGAGATTTTCGCCGCGTCGACCGAGAGAGCGGAAAACATCTGTTCTGGGTTGAGATCGTAGAGCAGCGTTCCATGCTGGAGGAGCACCCCGTCCCGCCTCGTCTGCGCGTTGCCGGAGATTTTCCGTCCGTCCACCTCGACGTCATTGATCGGGGCGAAGTCGGCGTCGATCCCGACCTGCTCGAATCCGTCGATCACCCGACCGATGATCGCCCGATAGCTGGCTTCGACATCCGCAGGATACACCGACTCGGGCGCGATAACCGAATACGTGAGTTCGCCTTCGGGGTCGTGAAAGACCGCTCCACCGCCAGTTCGTCGCCTGACGTAGTCGATGCCCTCGGCTTTGCAGGTCTCGATATCAACCTCTTCGCGGAGTCGCTGGAAATACCCGATGCTGACCGCAGCCGGGTCCCAGCGATATAATCGGATAACGGAGTCAGCGCCCGCTGCGATCCGCTCCTGAATCGCCTCGTCAATAGCCATGTTCGTCGCGGCATCGAACTGACCAGAACGGATGAGGCGCCACTCCATATTAGAAGGCGTCCTGAATGATTTCGAGAGCGGCCTCGCGGTTTTCCCAGGGAACGAAGGCCGCGACCGAGGTCGCGGAGGTGATCACGTCGACGAGGTTGATGTGGGCATCGGCAAGCGGGTCGACGATCCCGGCAACGACACCAGGCTGATCGGGAAATTCGGTGCCCAGAACTCGGATAACCGCGATTTTATCCGTTACAGTCACACTCGAGAGGGTGTTGTTTTTGATGATCTTGTCGTGCAGCACGGTTTCGGCGGTCTCGGCGACGGATTCGTCGACGTAGACGGTGATCGAATCCATCCCCGAAGCGACCGCGTCGACGTTGATTCCGGCGTCATAGAGCGCTCCAGACAGTGTATGGAGAATGCCCGGTGTGTTCCGGATAGCGCGACCGGCAACGGTGAGACAGGAAAGGGGGTCCTCGCGCATGTCCACCATATGTTCGAACTGCCCCTCAATCGTCGTCCCGCCAGAGAGGATGTTCCGGTGTTGGTAGTGTATCACCCGAACCGTGAGGTCCTCGTCTTTGTAACTCAATGCGCTCGGTGCGACCACCTCCGCCCCACGGAAGGAGAGGTTCCGCAGTTCGTCAACAGTGATCTCGCCGACGTTTTGGGCACCCTCGACGACGTTCGGGTCCCCAGTCATGACACCTTCGACGTCGGTCACGATGACCACCTGATCGGCGGTCATGTACTGCCCAAGCATGACCGCCGTCGTGTCGCTCCCACCCCGACCGAGGGTTGTCATGTTGCCATCCAGATCTTGGGCGAGAAAGCCAGTCAGAATCGGCACCGTCTCTCCGAG
>JAGXLJ010000153.1 GCA_018334775.1 Halodesulfurarchaeum sp. | reverse complement strand
CGGAAATCACCGTTCTTCCACAAGTCGTTCAACGAGGAGGGCGCCTACCGAGCGACTGTCTACAACCGCGTGTATCATCCTCGCGGACTCGTTGAACCGGAGGATGGGGGCACGATGGCGGAGTACGAGGCCCTCACGAATACGGTAACGCTCTGGGACGTTGCTGTTGAACGGCAGATTCGTGTCAAAGGTCCGGACGCTGAAGCACTTACGGACTATGTCGTAACCCGAGACGTGACCGAAATCGAGCCGATGAACGGCAAGTACGTCATCCTTTGCAACGAGGACGGCGGCATTCTCAACGACCCGATTCTCCTGCGGTTGTCCGAAGACGAATTCTGGTTCTCGATTTCGGATTCGACGCTGATGCAGTGGATCGAGGGTGTCAACGTAGGTATGGATTTCGACGTGGAAATCGACGAGATCGACGTCGCTCCGATGCAGGTCCAAGGTCCACGGTCCGAGGCGGTATTGACGGATCTGATCGGGGACGAAATCAGTGATATCCCGTATTATGGGCTGTTAGAAGCGGAAATCAACGGGACTGACGTCTTGGTGAGCCAAACCGGGTTCTCCGGGGAGAAAGGCTTCGAAATTTACGTGCGTGAGGCATCGAAGAACGCTGAAAGCGTCTGGGACCCGGCGTTAGCAACGGTCAAAGACCATGGTGGGATGCAAATTGCCCCAGGCCACCAGCGTCGGATTGGTGCGGGGATCCTCTCTTGGGGGCAGGACATGGATCACGAAACCTCACCGTTCCAAGTCAATCTCGGGTATCACGTTCCGGACGACAAAGACGGGGATTATGTTGGAAAAGCGGAACTCGAACGGCAGAAGAAGCAAATCGAGAACGGCGAGTATCCCTTTGCTCTCAAGATGGTCGGACTCAAAATGGCGGGCGAACCGATCACGGAGTATGCGTCGGACTTTTGGCTCGTTTCGGACCCCGAAACCGGTGAGGAGGTCGGCTATGTCACCTCTCCGTGGTGGAACCCCGAGCTAGAGACGAACATTGCACTGGCACACGTCCCCGCGGAGAAACTCGAATCGCTCGGCGTCCCACTGGATGACAGGGTCTATGAGGAAGACTCGGACATCGAGTTCAACGTCCACCTTCCGGACGAGTACGCTGAAGAACCAGGCGAACCCGTGTACGCGAAGGTATCCGAAGTCCCCTTCCAACCTTCAGTTAACCCAAGCGCGCGTGAACAGGCGAAACTCGACGCGAAATCGGACGAGTAGCCCGAATAGGAAAGGGTCAAAGACCGATCTGCGGACCGTTTTTCGGTTCTTGTTTCGGTCATATTCTGACGCATCACCGTTTTGTTCCCGTATCCCAGATGGATAACTGCCGACTCCAGGGTGTTCAGGGGCAGGTCACCAAAAAAACCCAGTTAAACGGGCCGTATTCTGCTTAATTCGTCCCAATTAACCTGCAGTATCTCCACGACTTAAACACTCATCTCCCCTGTTATTGATTACAATGAATCGACTCCTGACAGCCCTGATCGCAATCGCGATGGTCGTGTCCATTACCGGACCGGCCATGGCTATCGCCGATTCAGGCTCATCGAACACCGCCGAGATCGAACCGCTCGCACAGACAAACGACACCGACGTGAACAATACGACGGCAAACGAGACAAAACCCGGTCTCCACCTGGCTGCGAGTGTTGCTGTCCAGCAGCAAGAGCTCCAGGGCGAAATCGAGCACCGCTCGTTCGGACTTGAAGTCGCCGCTGCGGCCACGAACGACTCCAAAGCACAGGTCTTGAACCGGACCCAGGAACACCTGGAATCCCGGCTCACCGAACTCGAGCAGGAACAGGCCCAAATGAACGCATCACTTGCGAACGGCACAATCTCTGAATCCCAATATCAGGTGGGAATGAGTGCGCTCGTCACGAAAACGAGCAATTTGGAACGAATGGCCAACAGCACCAGTCAGACCGCTGAGACGCTTTCGAACGAGACGCTGGAGGCAAACGGTGTGAACGCTACCGCTCTCATGCACATCCGCACCCAGGCCCACAACATGACTGGACCGGAGACGGCCGCTATGGCGCGTCAGATCGCTGGGAACAACGTCGGAATGCCGATGGGCCCACCGCAAGGAGTCCCGCGTGGCCCGCCCGCTGACATGCCTGGTGGAAATCAATCTGGAGAGGAAACTGACCGCCAAATGGGATCCAACGGGACGGATGGCGGGATGATGGATAAAACGACAACCACGACGACTACGCAAAACGAGACCACATCACACACTACGACAGAAGTGAGCCCGAGCAACGGTTCAACGGTTACTGGCCAGTAAGTCCGATGAATACATCGACTGCTCTCACTTCGGCCCGATTACGAAGTGTCGCGCTCGCGCTTTTGGTCACCATCTCGGTAATTGGGATCGGTGCCGGTTCGGTAGCTGCACAGGACACCTCAACCCAACCCGGTGTTACAGTCGACATCCATGAGACAGGTACTGCCGACGTGACTGTCAGACTGACCTACGATCTCTCCTCGACAACAGAGCAGACTGCCTTCGAAAGCATTCAGACCGATGAGCAACTACAGAACGAAATTAAGACTCGATTTGCGGACCGGATGATCGGTGTTGCGAATGCGACTGCTGATCGGACTGGGCGGGACGTGACCGTTTCTGACGTTCAGATAACTTTGGATATGGTTGATTCGACGGGCATTATCGAACTGACGGCGACACTGGAGAAGCTGGCACGAGTCGACGATGGCCAAATCCGCCTCACTGAACCGTTTTCGAGTGAGTTCCAGTCAGACAAACGTGTCCAGGTGACTGTTCCAGACGGCTATGAGGTCGCGTCAGTCTCACCGGAACCGGACGACCGGAGCGACGGGACACTTACGTGGTCGGCGAACTCCTCATTCGACGGTTTTGAACTCGTGGCAACCGCGGATTCGACTTCTGGCACGACTGAGACATCGACTCCAGGTATGGGTATCCTTGCTGGGATTGGTGGGATTGCTGGGGCATCGCTGATTTTGCGACGACGCTAATCAGTTGTGGAATTTGCTTTACCACCATCTTGCTCTAAGTATTGGGTCGAACTGTGCTAATGATTGGTCTGACAAGCGAGTCTGTCGAAATCTTCGTGGCGCAGATCAAGCATAACTTCTTCTGGTTGGAGTTTGGAAGCAAATCTGTCGATCTCACAGACGCGAGTAAAAAATCCAAGTGAGAGACAGTCGGGAAAGCCTGCCTTACCAATATTGAGATGTGGTCGTTTGAGCGCCCCGAGCACCTATGTTTACGAAAACCGCGAGAAACCCAATGCTCAGCACGAACGTTGCCCCGAATCCCGGATTGGTAACTTGTAACCCCAGCGTTCCAAGTGTCCAAAGCCCTGCGACCACTACGAGGGCAATACCGACTGAGGCAGCGATGCGTTGAAAGACCATATGAATATGGTGGTGCTTGTCGGGGGTAAACTTTTGGCACACCTGTCTGCAATCGAGGGAAGCACAAAAACGAGTTAGCATACTCAGGCTGTTCGATGTCGCCCCAAAGTGTTTGTCAACCCTCATTCAGCCGCGATGGTTTCGGAACGATTCGGTTTCGGATGACCGTAGATTTGGGTGGATAAGACTCACTCAGAAGACTCCGACGAGGCTTGGACTAACGCCTGCTTCCGCCCCCATCACGACTTCAACCTCCCAGGTTAGGTCTGCAGTCTCGTGTTCCTGCCATCGAATTTCCGTTGTTCCTGTCACAGTCTGGGCCCGGTTATTCAGGAGAAAAACCCGGATTTGACCCGGTTTTTTGTCGGTTCGGGAAGTGGATTTCGAATGATATAGACGTCATAGTCCTGCTTTGCTGTGACTCCTGCTGCGACACTCGTAATCGGGGTGACAATCCGCCCAGCGTTTTCACTCCCGATGAAAATCGTATCCGCATCCAGTTCCTCGGCTTTCTGCCTGAGTCGAGAGCTGATCGTTCCCGACCTCGCAGCCGCATCAACGGGTACGAATTGAAATTCGGCACTTGGGTCGATATCTGTTACTTGTTGATGCAACCGCTCAACCACAAGGCGGGTTCGAAACTCCTCGTCCGCGTTGATCCAACCCTTTTCGCGAGCATACCGGGCGCTTTCCGGGATGACAGTTACGGCTACGATATTGAGCGGTTTTTCCCGAAGGATTTCGTCTTGGATCGGTGGCGGTGCGTCGGACAATGCAATAGTGTGAAGCCGGGCTTTGAAAAGGGCCGCTTCTGATAACTCCGACCTTTCC
>JAGXLJ010000152.1 GCA_018334775.1 Halodesulfurarchaeum sp. | reverse complement strand
CCATCAGGAACAGTCGGTACGATCAAAGTTCCAGCCATCAACTAACTATCTTTGCGACCCATTGCACTGTGTATCGCGGACCAGGATTTTTATAATTTGAAACGGGGAGACTGTAAGGAGCGCAATTGGTAGTACCATCGCTCAAATTATAAAAAGAATTACATTAACTGCGGTTCCGAACCGTCACAAACTTGGCCCCCCACCGCCAAAGCCGGGTTGCGCCGCGGTAGCTCAGCCTGGCAGAGCAGTTGATTTGTAATCAACTGGTCGAGGGTTCGAATCCCTCCCGCGGCTGTGACTCTTTTGTACACATCCGTTACAAAGTAGTGGAAACGCGACATTTCTTGTTCCAACCCTTTCCACCGATCCAAGAGATTCCCTCAATGGTAAATTCGCGGATCTAGGTACGGTTACCGGAGTGATAAGGTGGTTAGTGATCAGCAAACGTCAGCCAGCGAGTGATCGAACAGCGACATTCGAAGCCAACACAGTCGAAACGAAGCGGCTGGAGAGCCCAGATGTCGTTTCCGCACTCGTCGATGAGAGTGCTGACTACGATCTCACGATCACCGGTGCGACCAGAGTGGGAGTGATCCAAAAGTTCGTGTTCGGCATGATTCCGGAAACCGTGGCCGAGCGAGCGCCGACGACCGTCATCATGAGCAAACGGGACCTCGACGTCAGATCACGGCACAAGGTCTCAGTAGACAAACTCCGGGAACGGGTCAGTGGCTCTCCGAATGAGATGGTTCGAAAAGAAACGGAACGTGATGTCCGTGATTGATCGAGATTCATTACGCGTCGAGGACACGACGGTAGCGGAACCTATCGATTTCATCACGGATGCCGCCGAGAGTCTCAGTCTCGGATTCGACCGGTGGGACGAAGAGTACGTCCGTGGCCCGGGGCTGTATTTCGTGGTCTTAACCGGTGTCAATTCTGGCGGTTGCGCAGATCATTGGGTGAAAATACCTGGCTAATAGAAACCAGTCAGGTCGGCACGGAAAACCTCGAGGGGTTCGTCGAGGCGGCGGAAACTGTCAGCCATATCCGTGATGGCGCGGTCATCGTCAGTACCGACGGGGCCGTCCAGGAGCAGATGGTCCGGATCAAAAGTCCAAGTAACGGTGAGAAACAGGCGGTCGGGGATGTGATGGTCGAGTAAGCTGACTGGATGGGAACGAAGCATTTGAGCGCGATCGAGGGACCCGTTCGTGAGGAGGTAGTGCCAGCCATCACGCTGAGCGAGGAGAACGGTCGGGTAACCGTCTTCCAGAACGGAACGTACGACGATTATTAGCGCAAGGAACTCGGGGGCGTGTGGCGTCCTACTGACTGAGCTGAGCATAATTCGATTGGAAGAACCGGAGTCGGTTTGCTGTATCTAACCTCTAAGTCTTGCGGACCATTTTGGATAGTGGACTGATAGTTCTGCGGGATCGTGCAAGATACAGGGTGCGTATTCAGATAGCATTTTCTCAGTCTGCGTAAGGGAATGCAAGCAATTCCTGAAAAAGGATTCCCCTTCAAATGCGGGATATTCGATAGGATAGGAAAACAAAGGAGTCATTACTAATGGGTTTGTCCGTTCCTCGTACGGTACCCACTTACAAATCCTACAAATGGGACACGAAAATCTCGAACGAAGTTTGGGATTGTACCCGACGATGATGATTAGTATGGGAGCGATGATCGGGAGCGGGATCTTCGTGCTCCCGGCACTCGGCTACAAGAAAGCGGGTCCTGCGGTGATCCTTGCATACGTGCTGGCAGCGATCGTCGTGCTGCCCGCTGCCCTCTCAAAAGCGGAAATGGCGACAGCGATACCCGAGTCCGGTGGGACCTATCTCTATATCGATCGGGCTCTGGGGCCGCTATTCGGGATCATTGCCGGTATTGGCGCTTGGTTCTCTCTCGTGTTCAAGAGTTCCTTTGCGTTGGTGGGTCTCGGAGCATACCTTCTGCTGCTCGTGCCGGTATCACAGGGCCAAATAACGTACGTCGCGCTCGGACTCGGAGTCCTGGTGATCCTCCTTAACGTGTCGGGTACAAAACTGACCGGACGCATCCAGGCCGTAATCGTGAGTCTCGTCCTCGTCGGATTGGTCGGGTACGTGATCAATGGGAGTGTGATTGTCGAGGCGAACCGATTTACGCCCTTTGCTACCCACGGTGGTAGCGGAGTCATTACTGCAGCAGCGTTCGTCTTCGTCTCGTATGCAGGGGTAACGAAGATTGCGAGCGTCGCCGAAGAGGTCAAGAGCCCCGGCAAGAATCTCCCACGAGCGATGATCGGGTCGATAACGATCATGACGCTGGTCTACGTGTCCGTCGTGGCCGCCGTGGTCGGACTTGCCGACTCCGAGATCCTGAAACACGGCGGTCCCAACGGGTCCGCCTCCTTGACTCCAATGACCGATGGGGCCAGCGCGCTTTTTGGCGGGGCCGGCGTGACTATCATCGCCGTGATCGGGGTAGTTGCATTGATAAGTATGGCCAACGCGGGGCTCCTTTCATCCTCGCGATTCCCGTTGGCGATGAGCCGTGACAACTTGCTTCCGCCACAGCTAAAGCTGATCGACGAACGGTTTACAACCCCCCGCAACGCCGTGCTCCTGACTGGAGCAGTTCTGCTACTGCTGATCGCCTATGTCCCAGTTATCGAACTCGCGAAACTCGCCAGTGCATTCCAGATCTTGGTGTTTGCGGCCGTTAATGCCGCGCTAATCGTCTTTCGAGTGGCTGATCCCGCGTCGTACGAACCCGAGTTCATCTCGCCGGGATATCCCTACGTGCAGGTGTTCGGTATCCTTGGGAGTCTGGGGCTGTTATCGCAAATAGGAACGATTCCGATCCTCAGCGCCGGTGGCATCATCGTCGGTGGTACTGTAATTTACCTCGTGTATGGCAGATCCCGGACTAATCGGAAGGGCGCTGTCGGCCAACTCCTCCGCCGACGTCGAGGGACGAACGATGACTATTCGGAAGACATCATGACCGGGGACACCGGTGACAACTAATAGTCCCGTCGGACGATGACCACCGGATCGCCCGTTTGGTCGGCGATCCGGTCTGGGAGATTTCCGAAGATACGGTCGCTCAGACCGAGTTCGGCCTCGTACATTACCATGGCGTCATAGTCCGCGGCGATCTCGAGGATTTCGTCGTCATGCTCTTCGCCTTTGACGACCAGCGTATCGATTCCGTCGGGGTCGAACCCCGCCTCGATCAGGCCCTCTCGAGTCTTAGTGACGATCCGCGTTCCTTCCTCGCGTTCCTTTTCGCCCTCGACGACGTGAAACAGGGTGATTTCTTGGGTAAAATCCTCGCAAAGCACGTCCAGGAACTCCGGAAGCCGGCTGAACTCCGCGACATCCGGGATCGGGACGAGTATTCGATGGACCCCCTCTGTTGGCGCTGGATTCAGTTCGGCCGAACAATCTTCCTCGATCGCGACTTGGTCGATCGCCGATTCTCGGTCTTTCCCGAACACGAGTCGGGTACGAACATCGGCACCTTCGTCGCGAAATCGGTTGGCGATCTCTTCAAGCGTCGCTTGGGCCTCCGCTTCGAACTGGTCGCGTGCTGCCCCCGCTGGAGTCTGTTCTGGCAGGTCATAGTGGCCCAAAAGGACGATATCCAGCGAGGCTATATCCTCGACGAGAACGGGCGAGAGGGGCTCCGGATCGCGCAACTCGACCGGAACAAGGATCGAATCAGTCATATTGGAAAATTAGCAGTACTGAGTGATAAACGGCGTGGGTGAAATTCACAGAACTGTTATTCC
The DNA here is from genome assembly GCA_018334775.1 of Halodesulfurarchaeum sp. GTDB lineage: Archaea > Halobacteriota > Halobacteria > Halobacteriales > Halobacteriaceae > Halodesulfurarchaeum. The sequence continues at coordinate 478 of JAGXLJ010000152.1, read as the reverse complement.
GAAGAAAGCCTGCGATTGTAACCAGCAGGTCACCATTTTGGCGGTGGGCGAGTCGAATTTCTTCTTTACCAGATGCTGCATAGAAGATCTGTCTCTTGCAGTCGGTTTCTGACAACCTCTGATTAGGTCTCACGGAGCGTGATGAATACACAGCGCAAATGCATCCCCGACTATATCTCTTGGGAAGGGATAAATGAGGGAAAATCTGGCATACCATCATTATTTACCATTATGGTTTGTACTCGAAATATGGCCCCGCCTCCTGTTGCGAAACCTCACCTTTACCCAAGGCGTGTCATAGATTCTGATTATAATGTCATAAAGCAGAATTCGGATTTGACGGAATTAACTGGTATTGACGCTAATACCGAGGAAGTCAAATGCCACGATCAGCTGTCTAGTTCGCTTTGTGAAACTGACCAATGCCCACTAAAACAATTGTTAGACAATGATGACGAGAACTCTCAACTCCGTTCCT
>JAGXLJ010000151.1 GCA_018334775.1 Halodesulfurarchaeum sp. | reverse complement strand
AGAGAAGAACTTGCGAGGAATCCGCCGGCTGGAATCGCTGCCCGACCGACCTTGTGGGGGTCGATCGTCATCGAGTCGATGGGTGCGTGCCCGAAGTGCCATTCGGCGTCGGTAAATGGCAGGAGGAATCCGCCGAATGCTGCGTCCACGTGACACCGAGCCCCAACCGAATCGGCGAGTTCAGCGAGCGCCGGGATCGGGTCCACCCGGCCGTATTCGGTCGACCCGGCGACACAGAAAATCAAGACTGTTTCCGCATCAGCAACTGCTGCCATTGCCTCCGGGTCAGCCCGGTGATCCGCTCCAGTTTCCACACGTCGCAACTCCACGTCGAGCAGTTCCGCGGCTTTCTGCAACGAGAAGTGTGCGCTTTCCGGAGCGACGATGTTCGGCGCTGACACGTCGGCCAGATTTCGAGCCGCTCGCACGGCCTGGATGTTAGCTTCCGTGCCCCCAGCCGTCACATAGCCCTGCGGGTCATCGAGTCCAACCACGTCCCCGAGCAACGAGATGGTTTCCTGCTCCAACCCCGCGACCGATTTGAACGTCCCCGGATCACCTGGATTGGTTGCCAGGAACTCCTCAGCGGCGCGTCTGGCGACCGGAGCCGGTTCCGTGCACATCGAAGAGAGCACTTTGTCGAAGGATTGTGGCTCCGGTGCCTGAAACCGCGTCATGGCTCGGACAACCGGGAGGAGTGGTTTAGCCGTTTTGCTCAGCCGCCGTCAGGTCACGGATCCGTTCGGGAATCGGTGGGTGCTGGTAATGAAACGCTTCATACCAGGGGTGGGGGAATGGGTTTCCGAGGTTCTCTCGCTGGAGTGTTGCAAGGGCATTCGCGAGGGATTCGCCTCCATTCATGACATCCACGGCGAAGGCATCTGCTTCCCGCTCGTTTCTGAGCCACAGGCGGTTCGAGAGCGGCTGGGTAAACTCGAAGACCGGTTCGAGCCAGAGGATCGCGAGGATAAGCCCGGCCGCCGGAACTGATGGGGCCCCGAACATCCCGTACAGCCATCCCGTGTTCATGAGGACCTGTGCGAGGAAGAGCAAGAGACCAGCTTGAATAACACTGACTGCCATCCCCTGCCAGATATGCCCCTTTTTCCAGTGTGCGAGTTCGTGCGCAAGCACTCCTTGAAGTTCGGCTTCTTCGAGTTGGTCGATCAGGGTGTCAAAGAGGACGACCCGTTTGGCCGCCCCGAAGCCCGTAAAGAAGGCATTCGAGTGGCCAGAGCGTGAACTTGCGTTCATCTCGTAGACGTCCTCGCAGGTAAATCCGGCCCGCTCGAAGACCGTCTCGACGGCTTCGCGAAGATCGCTGTCCTCGACCGGGTCGAAGTCATAGAACAACGGCATGATGACCCGGGGCACGAGGATCTGGCTGCCGAGGCTGAAAAGGGCCACGACGCCCGTGGCGCCGAGCCACCACCAGTTCGGGAACTGTTCGATGACGAAGAGCACGGTACCACCGACGAGAGTCACAAGGACGATTGCGATGGCGGTGCTCACGAGTGTGTCCCGAAGAAACAGCCTCGGCGATTGTTCATTGAACCCGAATGCCTCCTCGATCGCAAACGTCTCGAACGCACTAAACGGGAGCTGAAGCAACTGAACGGCGATTGTGGTGCCGATAAAGAGTACGATTCCGGCCAGCAGGGTGTTTTCGATACCAGTGTAGACGACGGCCACCAACTCGCCGAAGAGCCCAGAATACAACCCGAGCAATACCAACACGAGCCAGAGCACCGACTGGAGTTGCTCGGCTGCAGTCGTCAGCCGCTGATACTCCAACACCCGACCCGGGGCTTCGATTCCGAGGCTTTCGGCCAGCCAGTCAGCTCGGTCCCTGACCGTCGCTTTGCCGTAATGCACGTTTACGGCAGCGAGTCCTAGGAAAAACCCGGTCGAGCCCACGAGCAAAAGGAGGAAGACGGCGTGGTACAGGAGCATATTCGTCGGGTTGGGCACGATGCAGGAAACGTCTGTTGTTGGCGATGGGCCGCTTCAGGGTGTCCCCATCACCGCACCGAATCGAGCAAGAGGCGCTGTTCGGTCCGTTTGACTTCATGTTGGACGTCACGAACGGCGTCGATGTTCGCGGAGATCGACGAGACCCCCTCTTCCACGAGGAAGTTGACCATCTCCGGTTTCGAGCCGGCCTGGCCGCAGATGCTCGTGTCCACGTCGTGCTCTTGACAGACCTCGATGGTCCGGCTGATGAGTTTGAGCATCGCGGGATGGAGTTCGTCGAACCGATCGGACACTCGTTCGTTGTTTCGGTCGACGGCGAGCGTGTACTGGGTCAGGTCGTTCGTTCCGAAGGAGGCAAAGTCGATACCCTCCGCAGCCATTTCATCGATCGTCATGACACTGGCGGGGGTTTCGACCATGACACCCCACGAGCGTTTTTCCGGATCGATGCCGGCACCTTCGAGGTGTTTTCGCGCCCGCTCGACGTCTGATGCGTCGTTGACGAGCGGGAACATGATCTCGACGTTGTCATATCCCATCTCGTAGAGCCGTTTGACCGCCCCGAGTTCGTATTCGAAAAGCTCCGGTTCTTCGAGGCTTCGGCGGATTCCACGCCACCCGAGCATGGGATTGTGCTCACTTGGCTCGTCGTTTCCGCCCTCCAACTGTCGAAACTCATCAGAGGGTGCGTCAAGCGTGCGAACGCGAACTGGTCGCGGGTAGAACTCTTCGGCGACCTCCCGGATGCCGGTGACGATTTCGTCCTCATAAGCGTCAGCCCCGTGATCGCTGATGTACCGCTGGGGCGTTTTGTTCGTCCCTAAAATCATATGCTCCATTCGGAGAAGTCCGACTCCGTCAGCACCGGTGGCGGCCGCTCGTTCCGCTGCGCCGGGGATCGAGATGTTGACCTTCACCTCTGTTGCGGTCATCGGCTTGACCGGGGCTTTGGGCCGCGCTTCTTCGATCGGTTCTCGCTCTACTTTGGCGGTCTCCCGGCCCTCCCGAATGGCGCCCCTGTCCCCGTCGATGGTGACGATCTGGTCGTCTTCGAGGATGTCAGTGGCGTTTCCCGTCCCAACCACGGCTGGGACGCCGAGTTCGCGTGAAACGATCGCGGCGTGACTGGTCATCCCCCCTTCTTCAGTGATGATCCCTGAAGCTCGTTTCATCGCGGGCACCATGTCCGGGGTCGTCATCGGAGTGACGATGATGTCACCCTCCCCGACTTTGTCGAGCTGGTCGAGCTTTCGGATGGTCCGCACCGCCCCCGAGGCGATGCCTGGACTTGCTCCGAGGCCGGAGAGGAGGCTGTCCCCAGTCGAATTCGTCTCGTCGGCCTCTTCGTCTGCCTCCCCTTCGTTAATAGTCGTGATTGGGCGGGACTGAAGCATATACACCGTCCCGTCAGTGATGGCCCATTCCACGTCCTGTGGGGTTTCATAATGGTCTTCCACCCGCTCGCCCATCGTGACGAGTTCGTCGATTTCCTCATTTGTCAGTACCCGGGCGTTTCGCCTGTCGTCTTCGATGGGCTGAGAAACTGTCTCGCCGGTTTCTGGGTCCCGGACCATCTCGATTTTCTTCTCCGTGACGGTGGCTTCTTCGAGTTCACCGGTCGCACGGTCGATGTGATAGTTGTCCGGGGATACTGACCCCGAGACGACTGCTTCGCCCAGCCCCCAGGCAGCCTCGATGATCGTCATCGCCGCGCCGGTCGAGGGATGACTGGTGAACAGGACCCCACTCTTCTCGGCGTCGACCATCTGCTGGACGACGATCGCGATATCGACCGCGTCATGGGCGAACCCTTGTTCCTCTCGATAGTAAATCGCGCGTTGGGTAAACAGTGATGCCCAGGCCCGGCGAACCCGGTCAAGCAAATTATCGCCCTGGACGTTGAGAAACGTTTCCTGCTGGCCGGCGAAACTGGCTTCCGGAAGATCCTCGGCGGTTCCAGAGGAACGAACCGCGACGAAGGGCTCCTCCCCATCGAGATCGGCATATGCCGACATGATCTCCTCCTTGATGTGAGTGGGAACCGGGGTTTCCAAGATCAGTTCCTTGGCCCGCGATTCGGCTTCAGCAAGCGCCCCTGAATCCTCGGTTTCCACGTCAACGGCCGCGAACAGTTCCGTATCGATGCCTGTGTCCTCGATAAACGAGCGATACGTGTCCGCGGTGACGACAAAGCCCGGTGGGACAGGGAGCCCCGCTTCGGTCATTTCCCCGAGTGACGCGCCTTTCCCGCCGACACTCCCGATATCGTCGGCCCGTATGTGTTCCAGCCAGCGTACTGCCATGTGGCAGGTGAGTAAACCCGGACGAAACTCTCCCT
>JAGXLJ010000150.1 GCA_018334775.1 Halodesulfurarchaeum sp. | reverse complement strand
ATTTGTTCTGTTGATAGGGCAGTTCAGTCAGAACGATGCGGTCGCCTTTTTCGCCCGCTTCGATCTTGTAATCGGCGCGGACCCGGACTCGGCCTCGACCGGTCTCGTAGGCCTTTTTGATCGGGTTCTTCCCAACGATCGTCGCCCCGGTTGGGAAGTCCGGGCCAGGGACGAACTCCATCAAGTCGGCCACTGTTGCGTCCGGATTCTCAAGGAGGTGGAGGGCCGCGTCGATCACTTCGCCGAGGTTGTGGGGCGGGACGTTCGTACTCATCCCCACGGCGATGCCGGAGGAGCCGTTCACGAGCAGATTCGGAACGGCTGACGGTAGCACGGTGGGTTCCTCGAGTCGGTCGTCGTAGTTCGATTGGAAGTCGACGGTGTCCTTCTCGATATCCGCGAGCAGTTCCTCGGCGATCGGGGCCATCCGGCTTTCCGTGTACCGCATCGCCGCTGCCGGGTCTCCGTCAACAGACCCGAAATTCCCCTGGCCGTCGACCAGTGGATGGCGCATCGAGAAGTCTTGGGCCATCCGCACGAGCGTGTCGTAAATGGCGCTGTCACCGTGCGGGTGGAAGTTACCCATCGTCTCCCCGACAATCGAGGATGACTTGCGATGACCCGAGCCGCTCGAAATTCCAGCCTCGTGCATTGCGTACAGGATCCGTCGATGAACCGGCTTGAGCCCGTCACGGACGTCCGGCAGCGCCCGGCCGGCGATCACACTCATCGCATAATCGATGTAGGACTGCTCCATCTCGTCCTCGACTCTGACCGTCTCGATCTCGTCCCCGACCTGTCCGGCCGGGTCTGGTAGTTCCGAACTCATCAGATATCCACCCAGTCTGCGTCCGTCGCGTGATCCTGAATGAACTGCTTGCGCGGCTCAACCGCATCACCCATCAACACCGAAAACATCCGGTCGGCCTCGGCGGCGTCCTCGATCGTGATCCGCTTGAGAATTCGGTTCTCTGGATTCATCGCGCTATCCCAGAGCTGTTCGGGATTCATCTCGCCGAGGCCCTTGAACCGCTGGACCTGGGTTGGATTCCCGTTGCACTTCTCTTCGATAATTTCCTCCCGTTCTGCTTCGGTCATCGCGTCATAGGTGTTACCACGATAGCGGATGCGGTAGAGTGGTGGTTTGATCGCATAGATATGGCCGTTTTCCAAAAGCGGCCGCATGTGTCTGTAGAAGAACGTGAGTAGGAGCGTTCTGATATGGGCGCCGTCGACATCGGCGTCGGTGGCCATCGCAACTCGACCGTATCGGAGGTTATCGAGCTCGAATTCTTCCCCGATGCCGGTTCCGATCGCTCGAATCATGGCCCGGATTTCTTCGTTTTCGAGGATCCGGTCGAGTCGGTGTTTCTCGACGTTGAGGATCTTTCCCTTGACCGGGAGTACTGCCTGAAACTCGCGGTCTCTGGCCTGTTTGGTGCTATTGTGAACAAAGACTCCCGACTTGAGAGCGAAATTGTGTGTTCCTGGAACCTCTAGGTCATATACTTCGGCCGTTTCTTCCACGGGTTCGACTGCAGCAACCGAATGGTTGTGGCTTTTAACGGCTTGGAGGAGGGCTGTTTCGTCTTCGAAAAACTTCTCGATAGTCGTCTCCTTTGTCAGAACGTTAGGATCGTCTTCTTCTCGACGATGTTCATTGTAGCTGCTGAGATCTCCCTCTTCTTCCAGGACCTCTTTCATAAAGGGGATCGTGTTTTCCCAATAGGTTTCGTTGTAGGCCAGCATCCGCTTTTCCCGGAATTCCTGTGTCCATTGCTCTTTGGTTTTCTCTGCACGCCATTCCCGGAGGTCCTCGTTATCCCACTGCTCCTTCGCTCTTTTCCGCCTCTTTTCTCTTTCTTCGGGATGTTCCTCAAAGTATCGTTCTACACGGTCAGATTGTTCGGCTCTGTGTTCTTCATTGGACCAATATTTTCTTGCTTCTTCTGTGAGGCGTTTTCGTACCCGTTCTTGATATTCAGGATTATTTTCGTAATATTCCTGCCAAGCGTTTCGCATATACTCCTTATACTCTTCATCTTCCCATTGCTCCAAGGCCTGCTCTCGAAGGATTTCAACAGTTTCCTCTTGCTGCATCCGCCGACTCATCTTCTCACGGAACTCCTCAGTTTGTTTCAGCTCTCTCAATTTTTCGAATACTTCTTCGGTGTGTAGATTTTCTTCGGCGTGCTTTTGATGTACCTCCAGATGCTCATCTTTGGGCAGTCTTTTGAGATTGTCCGGTCGATTGTTCGACTTATCAAAATCTATATGGTGCGTATGGGATCCATCGGACTCGGTGTATGCGCCTTGGCCGAGATTATATTCGTCTGCGAGTAAATGAGTAAATTTCCAGTAATCGCCCATGATGGGCTGTTTGACCATTTCGTATCCATCGATGGTAATATTCGGCTCATCAGTGTCCGAAACTTTTCGGTACAGAGGCATCAACGATTGACCTGGCTTCAAATCCTGCGCCTCAATGTACTTACCATCCCGAAGCATGAATTGATGGTCAGGTGTACAGCGAATTCGCTCTCCATCGTTTAAGGTGACATCGACGAGTTCTGCGTTTTCCTGTGTGATGCGTGGATTTCTGATTTCGCCAAGACCGATTTTACCGTTCGCATCAACTGTGTAGCAATAGTGGGTTTGGCCGTTTTCATACGCACTGACAAGTTCTTCAAACGACTTCGCCTCCCCTGAAGCGAGTGCTACTTCAGTGGTACCGACAAAACATCCCCCAGCGCTGTCCCCTTCCACAATGAACAATTCGGAGCTCTCGGGATCTTTCGCCTGGCAATCGGCCAACTTACCTGGCAAAGACGTGCTTTCGAGTGCGCTTTTTCGCCGCGTCAACTCTTCGGCCTTTTGTGCTGCTTTCCGAGCTTTGGCTGCCTCGATCGCTTTCGAGATGATGGCCTCGGCAGTATCCGGGTTTTCCTCGAAGTAGGTTTTGAGACCGTCGTGGAGTGCGGATTCGACGACGCCGCGAGCATCGCTGTTTCCCAGTTTCGTCTTTGTCTGGCCTTCGAACTGCGGATCGGGGTGTTTGAGCGAGATGACTGCCGTGAGACCCTCACGAATGTCTTCGCCTTTGAGGTTCTCGCCATCGATCGCCCCCAATAGGTCGTGATCCGCCGCGTAGCCATTGACGACGCGTGTCAGCGCCGTTTTGAACCCGGTGAGATGTGTGCCACCTTCACGCGTATTGATGTTGTTTGCAAAGGCGTGAGTGGATGATTGAAGGTCCTCCGTGGCCTGCATCGCGATCTCGACCTGAACCCCTTCAGATTCGTCTTCGAGATAGATGACATCGTCGTGAAGCGGTGACCGGGTTTCGTTGAGGTATTCGACGAATTCCCGAATGCCGCCTTCGTATTCGAAGGTCGCACGGTCCGTCTCCTCAGCACGGGCGTCAATGAGCGAGATGCGAACCCCGGAGTTCAGAAAGGCTAACTCTCGGAGGCGGGATTCGAGCGTGGAAAAGGAAAACTCCTCGACCTCAAAGATGTCCGTGTCCGGTTTGAATCGAACTCGCGTCCCGGTTTGGTCCTCGGGAATCGAGTCGACGACTTCGAGTTCCGAGGCTGGTTCTCCCCGTTCGAAGCGCTGTTCGTAGCGATGGCCATCTCGATCGACCTCCACAGTGAGCCATTCGGAGAGGGCATTTACCACAGAGACACCGACGCCGTGGAGGCCCCCGGAGACCTGATAGGACTCCTTGTCGAACTTGCCGCCAGCATGGAGGATGGTCAGAATGACCTCGACTGCCGGGCGGTCGTATTCTTCGTGGGTGTCGACCGGAATGCCCCGGCCGTCGTCACGGACACTTACCGACCCGTCATCGTGTAATTCGACTTCGATATGTGAACAGTGACCGGCCAGGGCCTCATCGATCGCGTTGTCGACGACCTCGTAGACGAGATGGTGGAGGCCGCGACTGTCCGTCGAACCCACATACATCGCGGGTCGCTTCTGGACGGCCTCGAGGCCTTCGAGGACTTGAATTTGGCCGGCGCCATAATTGGATTCCGCGACCATGAATGAAGTGGGTATAGGTAATACGTGCTGCCTTAAAAAGTTCCCCGTACGCGTGCGCGCGTAAACGGCGGCTCCGGCTGGCGATTTGACACGTTCGGTTCCAGGTACCGGGAACCTTTTTAATGGGGCCACAAAACTCCGTACCAAGTTAATGACGGCCTTCGATTCGCCACCAGAGGGCGCGGGTGCAGTCGCTGACGAACTCGCAGCCGGGCAGCGATCGATCTCCATCGCCGAGTTCTTCGAGAAGAACAAACACATGCTCGGC